>NZ_JBFUBU010000014.1:0-180240 GCF_056405595.1 Polaromonas sp. P1_G1 | reverse complement strand
GTTTGACCAGTTAGCGCCGCCCTTGCGTGTTTTCAATCCCCCGGAAAACCCTGAGCGCCGGGGCTGCCTATCTGCCGACTGAATCGGCAAGAAATGTGACCAGCTGGCGTTGCGCGGTGTTGAGGGGCATGGGGGACGAGATCAAGGCCAGCTCGGTGGGAGGAAGCGGCGGAAACCCATCTGCCTCATCCAGCGCGCGATGCTCCGGCAAGACGGCCGTTGTGGGCAGCACGGTGATGCCCAGGCCCGACGCGACGGCCGCCTGGATGCCGGTGAGACTGTGGCTGCCGAACACGACGCGCCAGCGTCTTCCGATTTTGTCCAGCGCCCGAATGGCGCGTTGCCGGTAGACGCAGCCTTGAGGAAACACCGCCAGCGGCACATCTTCCTCCTTGTGGATGGCGGCCGCGCCCGCGACCCATACCAGGGACTCGGGCCATGAGGCGATGCACTCGCCGCTACCGGGTTCCCGTTTGACCAGCGCGATGTCGATTTCGCCCTGATGCAGTTTGTGGTGCAGGTCCGTGCTCATGCCGCTCACGGTGTCCAGCCGCACGCCGGGATGGAGGGCCAGGAAGTCCGACAGCATCGCAGACATACGCTGCGCGTTGAAGTCTTCCGGCACACCGATGCGAACCGGCGTCAGCACCGTGGGCGCCGACAGGACGTCTTCCGCTTCCTGTGCCAGGGCGAGCAGGCGGCGTGCATAGGCCGCGAGTATCTCCCCATGTTCGGTCGGGCTGACGCGTTTGCCCGTCCTGTCGCGAACCAGCAAGGCGCGGCCAACGTTTTCTTCGAGCTTGCTGATTTGCTGGCTCACGGTGGACTGGGTGCGGTGCACGCGCTCGGCCGCCCGCGTGAAGCTGCGCTCGTCGACGACGCAGACCAGGGTTTTGAGGAGTTCGAGGTCCAGCATGGATTTCTTATTTATAAATCAACTGATATTGAAATGATAATTTAATTTGCAAATATCTGATGAGAATTGCACAGTTCCCGGCATGACACTTGAAAACACATCCAGGCCGGACTGGCTGACCTTTGATTGCTACGGCACCCTGATCCAGTGGGACGAAGGCCTGCGGGCGGCGGTCCGGAAAATCCTCCGGCTCAAGGGCTCGCCCGACGTCGCTCCGGCAAGCCTGATCGCCTTGCACGACCGCTTCGAGCACCAGCTCGAACAGGAGAAACCGCACCGTTCGTTTCGCGAGGTCTCCGGGCAGTCGCTACGCATGGCGCTGGAGGCGTTGGGCTTGCGCAGCGACGCTGAAGACGGCCGCATCCTGACGGACGGCATAGGCGCGATGCCGCCGTTTCCCGAAGTCGTCGCCACGCTGAGGCGGTTGAAGGGGCTAGGCTTCAAGCTGTGCATCGTGTCCAACACCGACGACGACATCATTGCCGGCAATGTGGCGCAGCTGGGCGGCACCATAGACCGCGTCATCACGGCCCAGCAAGCCGGCGCCTACAAACCGGCCAGGCGGCTGTTCGACTACGCCCATGCCGAACTCGGTGTGGGCAAGGACGACATCGTGCACATCTGCGCGAGCCCCCATCTGGACCACGCGGCCGCGCGCGACATCGGTTTTCGCTGCGTGTGGATAGACCGCGGCGCCAGGGCCCCCTTGCCGGACTACACGCCCGATGCAACACTGGCCACGCTGGATGAAGTGCCGGGCCTGTTTCGCAAGCTTGGCTGGTAACTGCAAACTGCTCAACACGAAGGAAATATTGAAATGGCCCATACCCTCTCAGTGGCAGCGCCGGCGGCGAAGGGCCGGCGCGTGGACCTGGCTTCCAACGCCGTCCGGCAAACCCGCATGGAGCTTGCCGCCTGCTTTCAGCTCGCGGCCAGGTTCGGCCTTGAAGAAGGTATCTGCAATCACTTTTCCGCGCTGGTGCCGGGCCACGACGACCTGTTCTTCGTGAACCCCTATGGTTACGCCTTCCGGGAAATCACCGCGTCGCGCCTGCTGGTCTGTGATTTTGACGGCAACGTGCTGGACGGCGAGGGGCAGCCCGAAGCGACCGCGTTTTTTATCCATGCGCGCTTGCACCGCTTGCAGCCGCGTGTCCGCGTCGCCTTTCACACCCACATGCCCAACGCCACCGCGCTCAGCATGCTGGAAGGCCCGCCTCTTTTGTGGCTGGGCCAAACCGCCCTGAAGTTCTACGGGCGTGTCGCCGTGGACGAGCACTACAACGGCCTGGCGCTGGACAACTCCGAGGGTGACCGGATCAGCGCGACCTTGGGTGATGCGGATGTAGTGTTCCTCAAGAACCACGGCGTGATCGTGACGGGCCCCACCATCGCCGAAGCCTGGGACGATCTGTATTATCTTGAACGCGCCGCTGAAGTCCAGATCAAGGCGATGAGCACGGGGCGACCGCTGCGTGGCATTCCGCATGAGGTGGCGCAGCGCGCCTACGAACAGATGCGGGTGGGCGATCCCGCGAGTGCGCGGGCGCACCTCGACAGCATGCTCCGCCTGCTGAAGGAAGACGGCGTGCGGTTTTAGGCCGGCTCGGGCGCGAGTTCCGCCGGCGCTTCGGCCTGCCCGGCGTCGGCCTCGCCGTCGCCGAGTTCACCACCCAACGCATCCAGCACATCGGGGATCAGCGAAGACAACTCGCCGGTGATGATGGCCGCGTCGGTGTCAAAACCATCGTCGTCCTTGCCGCTTTCCTGCACGCCGTCCAGCACCACGTCGAGCAGCTTGAGTTTTTTGAGCTGTGCGGTTTCGGTGAGTACAAAAGACACGCGCTCGTTCCAGGTCATGGCAAGCTGCGTGGGCACCTTGCCGGCTGCGATGTGCTGAGCCACTTCGTCGATCTCCAGGGTATGGCGTGAATAGCGGACCGTTGCCTTCTGGTCATCGGGCGTCTTGAGTTCGCAGTCGCGGTCCACCGTAAAGTTGTAAGGTGCTTCGCGGGTCGACAGCCAGTGGGACATGGCAGCGGCGGCCGACATCTGCGTCTGGATGGGGCTGGCCTTGAGGCCGGGCAGGGCGCCGGGGAGTTCGCTGAGCGCCTCCACCAGGTAGCTGATGACCTTGTCGGCGCCCGTGAGGTTGCCGGAATCGACCACCAGGAATTTGTTCACCGGGTCTATCCACAGCGTGGTGGTAGAGCGTTTGGTGAAGGCGCGCGGCAGAAGGTCCAACATGACTTCCTGCTTGAACTCCTTTTTGATCTTGGCGCCCACGCGCTCGCGGCCAGTTTCTTCCTTGTATTTTTCAATGCGCTCATCCACCGCGGCCTTGACGGCTGAGGACGGCACGGGCCGGCGCTCCGTGCACAGGCGGGCGATCAGCGAGCGGCCGACACTTTCGAGCAGCACGGTGCTTTTGTTGCCGCGGGGCGGCACCCAGCCGCTGGATTCCGGCTCGGTCGCACCGCAGGGCACAAAACGGTGCGACTGGAAAATTTCTTCTAGGGCCTCCAGAGGCGGCAACACAAAATCATCGGCAATGCGGAAAAAGATCGCGGTATTGAACATGGATTCCGGGGAGGTGTTGGGGAAGGAGAAAAGAGACTGGCCTTGAGGCCGGCCGCAAACGAAGGCCTTTGTGGGATTCGCTGCTATGCGGGAAATTCTACCGGGGACTGCCGCGCGGGCGGCCGGTCTTTATGTGATATCAAGCGTATGGATGCCGAAGGCGCCCTTGCGCCTGTCCTCAAAATAGTGTTCCAGGGTTTCCTTGACGGTCTTGAAGGCAATCTCGTCCCAGGGGATCTCGGCTTCGGTGAACAGCCGGGCTTCCAGGGTTTCATGGCCCGGGTTGAATTCATTGCTGAGCAGGCGTGCCCGGTAGTACAAATGCACCTGCCCGACGCTCACCACATTCATCACGGTGAAGAGGCCCAGCATTTCAAATTGGGCGCCGGCTTCTTCGTCGGTCTCGCGGGCCGCGCCCCCAGCGGTAGTTTCGCCAAGTTCCATGAAACCCGCGGGCAGCGTCCACTTGCCCCAGCGCGGCTCGATGTTACGTTTGCAGAGCAGCACTTGCGCGCCGTCCTCGCCCCAGGCGGGCACGGTGCCGACCACGTTGAGCGGGTTTTCATAGTGGACGGTGTTGCAGGCCGGGCAGACCGCACGCTCTTTGGTATCGCCGTCGTCCGGTAACCTGTAGGCCACGGCGGTGCCGCAGACACGGCAGTGTTTCAGGGGAAGGCGGTGCATCGGATGAGTGTAGCGGCTCCGCAATAGCGCACCGTAACCGCCCTCGGGGGCTTCTGCTTACTTGAGGGACGAGTAGTTGAGTGGCACCCAGGTATAGGACTTTCCCGTGGCCTTGCGCACATGGCCCAGGCCCGGGAAGGCGATGTGGGCGGAGCCGACCAGGTAGCCGCCCTTTGCCGCGGCGGCATAGGCCAGCGCGCGCTCTTTGGCGGCCGGGGCCGAGTCGCTGTCGAATTTGATGGTGACGGCGGGGTCGTCGAACTGGACGGCGGCAACGTGCATCAAGTCGCCCCACAGCACCAGCTTCTCGCCCTTGCTTTCCACCACATACACGCTGTGGCCTGCGGTGTGGCCGTGCGAAGGTTGGGCGCTGATGCCGGGCACGAGTTCGGTGCGGCCCTCAAATGGCTTGAGCTTGCCGGCCGCGGCGTAAGGTTTGATCGAGGCCATCGCGCCCTGGAAGAAACCCTGCGATTCTTTGGGTGCGGCCTTCATTTTGGCTTCGTCCAGCCAGAAGTCGGCGTCGGCCTTGTCCACGCGCACGATGGCGTTGGGGAAAGCAACGGCGCCAGCTGTCACCAGGCCACCCACATGGTCGGGGTGCATATGGGTGATGTAGATCTCATCGACCTGCTCGGGCTGGTAGCCGGCTGCCTTGAGGTTGGCCTGCAGGCTGCCCAGCGTGGGCCCGAACAGGCCGGCGGCGCCGGTGTCTATCAGCACCAGCTTGCTGCCGGTGTTGATGAGGTAGGCATTGACCGAGGTTTCCACCTGGTCGGGCAGGAAGGCTCGCTTCAGAGCCGCATCGACCTTGGCGGGGGTGGTGCGGGTCAGCAGGTCTTTGACGGGCAGCTTGACGGTGCCGTCCGACAGCGCGGTGACCTCAAAGTCGCCGAGCATGACGCGGTAATAGCCCGGGGCCTGGGTCTTGACCATGGGGCCGGCGGCGGAGGCGCTGAGCGCGGTGCCGGCCAGCAGGACGCTGAGGGCGAGGTGCTTGAAAGTGAAAGGACGCGACATGGAGTTCCCCTTGTGTTGTTGCTGTGTTGTGAATGATGTCGGAGCGCGTGTGAATGTAGGCGCTGGGCGAGTTTTTTGCGCGCTGCTTTGGGCAATCCCCTGCTCGCGGATGGGCAACTCGCAGAAGGCATCCTCGGGGCGGCCGACTGCTGTTAATGGCTTGGCTCGGGCGCTGAAACGAAAAAACCGGGCCTCGGCCCGGTTTTTGTCTTGTCGCGGCCTGGGGTCAGGCCTTGGTCGTCTTGGTGTGCTTTTCGATCAGGCCGCGCGCCGTGTCGAGCAGCTTCTTGCCGTCAAAGCCCTTCTTGTTCATGTCTTCCACCCATTCGACTTCCACCGTGCGTGACTTGCGGCGGAACTCCTGGGCTTCGGCTGCACTCACGGTGTAGATCGTGTTGCCGCGGTCGCTGGCGGTCTTGCGGCCGGGGACGTCGTTGCCCTGCTGCACCTTGCCCATCCAGGCCGAGGTGGCCATGCCGGAGTTGTTGTCGATCACCTTCTTGAGGTCCGGCGCCAGCGAGTTGTACTTGGCCTTGTTCATCGCCATCACAAAGGTGGTGGTGTAGAGGCTGCCGCCAGCGGGGTCGAACTCGGCATGGAACTTGGTGAGCTCGTTGACTTTGACCGAAGGCACGACTTCCCAGGGAATCACGCAGCCGGTGATGGTCCCCTTGCTCAGCGCGTCGGGAATCTGCGGCAGCGGCATGCCCACTGGCGTGGCGCCCAGCACACCCATGAGCTTGGTGACCTGGCGGGTGGGCGCGCGCAGCTTGAGGCCGCGCATGTCGGCAATCGACTTGACGGGCTTGTCGACCGTGTGGATCACGCCGGGGCCGTGCACCTGCAACGCCAGCACCTGGGTGTCCTTGAATTCATCGGGTGCCATCGTCTGCACGTATTCCCAATAGGCCTTGGAAGTCGCTTCGGCATTGGACATGATGAAAGGCAATTCAAACACTTCGATGCGGGGGAAGCGGCCGGCGGTGTTGCCGGGCAGCGTCCACACCACGTCGACAACGCCGTCCTTGGCCTGGTCGTAGAGCTGCACGGGCGTGCCGCCCAGCTGCATGGCCGGATAGCCTTCGAACTTGATGCGGCCGCCGGATTCTTTCTCGACCTTCTCCATCCAGGGTTTGTGCATGCCCAGCCAGACGTTGGACGAGGGCGACATGAAGGTGTGGAACTTCAGGGTCACGGCCTGCTGGGCCAGGCCCGACAGCGCCGGTGCGCCCAGCGCGGCGGCGGCGCCGGTTTTAAGAAGGGTTCGTCTTTGAATCATGGCGTGTCTCCTGTAGGCAATGTCGATAACTTAAGGCAGGCGGATGGGTTTGGGAAGCGGTGAAAGCCCTAGCTGATGTATTTCACCAGCCACAGCGATATGCCCGGGAACAGCAGCAGCAGGGTGGTGCGGATGGTGTCACTGATCAGGAAGGGCATGACGCCTTTGTAGCTTTCGCTGATGGGCACGTCCTTGGCCAGCCCGTTGACCACATAGACGTTCAGCCCCACCGGCGGCGCCAGCATGCCGAAACCGACGGTCATCAGCACCATGATGCCGAACCAGATCGCGGTGGACTCCTTGGCCATGCCGAAGTCCAGGCCCATCACCATGGGAAAAAAGATGGGAATCGTCAGCAGCAGCATGGACAACTCGTCCATCACGGCACCCAGCACCACGTAGAACAGCAGGATGGCCGTGACGACCATCAGCGGCGACAAGCCCCAGCCGCCGACCACGCCGGCGAGCTGGTTGGGCACCTGCGTCAGGGCCAGTGCGGAGTTCATCAGGTCGGCGCCTATGAAGATCAAAAAGATCATGGCCGAGCTTTCCGCCGTGGCATAAAAACACAGCTTGAACTTGGCCCAGGTGATTTCGCGCTTGAGCAGGGCCGCCACGAAGGTGGCGGCCGCGCCCACGGCCGCGCCTTCGGTGGGTGTGAACAAACCACCGTAGATGCCGCCGAAGACGATCACGAAGATGATGGCGATGGGCAGTATTCCCAGCAAGGAGGCCAGCGTCATGGGCGGCCTGTCATTGTCCACTTCGGGCGCCTGTCCGGGCACCAGCCGCACATAGATGGCGATGGCCACCATGTAGCCGAACATCGCGATGATGCCCGGCACCATGGCCGCGGCAAACAGCTTGGCGATGTTCTGCTCGGTGAGGATGGCGTAAATCACCAGCGGCACAGAGGGCGGGATCAAAATGCCCAGCGTGCCGCCGGCCGCCAGTGTGCCCGTGGAAAGGCGGCCCGAGTAGCCGTGGCGTTTCATCTCGGGCAGCGCCACGCCGGTGATGGTGGCGGCTGTGGCCACGGAAGAGCCGCAGATGGCGCCGAAGGCCGCGCACGCGAGAACCGACGCCATGGCCAGACCACCCTTGAAGCCGCCCATCACACCCGCCGCGAAACCGAAGAGGGCTCGGCTGATGCCGCCCTGCGTCGCGAAATGCCCCATCAGGATGAAAAGCGGGATCACCGACAGGTCGTAGCTGGCGAAGCGCGCGAAGGCCTGGGTGTTGAGGAAGCTGGAAAACGGCCCCCAGCCGGTCTGCATCACGTAGCCGATGGCGCCCGCGGCGAACATGGCGATCGCGATGGGCACGCGCACGGCCATGAAGACCAGCATGATGCCGAAAATGATCAGGGCGAGCGTGATGGAGCTCATACGTGCGCCTCCAGCTCGTCCAGCGGATTGTGCGGCTCATGGGCATCGCCGAAGCCGAACACGGATTGGTAAATACCGATCACGCAGGTCAGCACAAAGGGCGGGACCATGGTGGCGTACACCGTCCATTCCGGGAAGCCCAGGATCTGGGTTTCCGAATGCGTGTTGTAGGAGTTGAGGCCTCCCAGCACGGTCCGCCAGGCCAGCAGGCCGAAGATCAGGCCCAGCAGCAGTGCACCGAAGCGGTCCAGCCTGTCGTTGGACGTCCGGCTGAGTTTGGCCGTGAAAAAGTCCACGATGATGTTGCCGCGCTGGATCTGGCAAAAAGGCATGAAAAGCGCGATGGCCGCGCCGGTGACCACGCCGGTGAGTTCAAAGTCGCCGACCAGGGTGGCGCCGAGCAGGTTGCGGCCTATCAGGCTGGCGCAGGTCATCAGCGTGATGGCCGTGAGCAGCACGCCGGCCAGCACGGCGCAGAGTTTCGCGAGGGACTGCAGGATTTTCAAGAAGGATCTCCGGAAAGCGAACTTGGGTCTCGGGGAGTCCCCCAAACCGCATGGCCGATTATCAGAACTGCGGCTTGATCCGGGCAGGTGGGTTACCCCGAGGCTGCCCGGGTATTTGCGCGGTGATTAAAACAGATGCGCGTTCATCGCGCAAACCGTCCGCCCATGAAAAACGGCCGCGCAGGGCGGCCGGTTGTCCTTGTCCATGCCGCATTCCCGCCTGCGTGAGGGCGAGGGCATGGAGCTTTATGGACTTACGCGACCTTGACGGTCAGCGTGCCCAGGCCGGCCACGCTGCCGACCATGGTGTCGCCCGAGACCACCGCCGCCACGCCTTCAGGCGTGCCGGTGTAAATCAGGTCGCCGGGCTGCAGTTCCCAGGCGGCCGACAGGTGCTCTATGGTTTCGGCGATGTTCCAGATCAGCTTGGAGACATTGCTGCGCTGGCGATCCGTGCCGTTCACCTGGATATACAGCTCGGCGTTGTTCACGTCGCCGGCCTGGGCCACGGGCGTGATGGGGCCGATGGGTGCTGAGTGGTCGTAGGCCTTGCCGATGCACCAGGGGCGGCCCTGTTTTTTCATCTCGCCCTGCAGGTCGCGGCGCGTCATGTCCAGGCCCACGGCGTAACCGTAGATGTGCTTGTGCGCATCGGCGGCCTTGATGTTTTTGCCGCCCGTGCCGATCGCCACCACCAGCTCGATCTCATGGTGCAGGTTTTTCGTCAGGCTGGGATAGGGGATGGTGCCGGTGCCGCCGGCATCCACCGCGACGATGGCGTCGGCGGGCTTCAGGAAGAAGAAGGGCGGCTCGCGGCCGGTGAAGCCCATTTCCTTGGCGTGCTCTTCGTAGTTGCGGCCCACGCAGTAAATGCGGTGAACCGGAAACCGCTCTTTCGTGCCGGTGACGGGGACGGACACCGTGGCGGGTGGGGTGATGACAAAACTCATGACAACCTTTCTTCTCTGTGTATGCCCAGGGCTTGGTGCACCGGGCGGTCTGAAAAACTGAACAGCACACAACCCTGCGCTGAACGCAATTGCGCAGTGTGCCACGACGGAATCACAAAATGGTCGCGCGGGCCGAACTCGAAAACCTGGGTTTCGCCGTTGCGCTCGATGTGAACGGTGCCCGAGCCCTCGACCACGCTGAACACCGCGCCGTCGGTCTGGCGCCAGGGCTTGCCGGCAAAACCCGCCGGCAGGCGCTGCATGAAGGTTGCCATGGTCGGCATGGGCGAGCCGCCGGTGGCCGGGTTCACATAGCGCAGCTTGACGCCGTCCCAGGCGTCGACGTCGGCATGGGTTTCCAGCTGGTGCAGGGTTTCGCGCGTGCGCTCGTAGGGGTAGCTGAAGATGGGCGAGGTCTGGCCGAAGGGCGCGTCGTAGCGCATCGGCAGCATGTTGGCGCCGTAGCGGTGGCTGCTGATGCCCAGGGGTTTGGTGACCTCCTGCTGTTTGGCGCCGCCGTTTTCGGCAAAGCCCGCGTCGAAAAAACGCAGCATGGGGATGTCCAGGCCATCCAGCCAGACCACCGGCGTGTCGGATTCGACGCGGCCTTCATGGCCGTGGTCGTGCCAGGTCCAACTGGGCGTGATGATGAAGTCGCCGGGTTTCATCAGCGTGCGCTCGCCGTCGACGGCGGTGAAGGCGCCGTGGCCTTCGACGACAAAGCGCAGCGCGCTTTGCGTGTGGCGGTGGCTGGGCGCGATTTCGCCGGGCATGATGACCTGCAGGCCCGCGTACAGCGATTGTGTGATGCAGGACTGCCCGCGCAGGCCGGGGTTTTCCAGGATCAGCACGCGGCGCACCGCTTCTTCGGCGGTGATCAGCTGGCCCGACTGCATCAGGAAGGGGTGCACGTCGGCGTACTTCCACAGCGCCGGCTGGCAGGGCGTGCTGGGCGATGGCGGCACCAGCGCGTGCAGCACTTCCCAGAGCGGCGTCATGCTGTGCGCTGAAATCGCGTCATAAAAAGCCTTGCGCGCGGCGCCGTTGGGCACCGCGGGCTGGCCGTGGGCGGGAGGGGGCGTCATGTCCATGGGGTATCCAGTCTCTTTGGTTAAAGATCGCCGTCGCCGTCGTCGTCGTTGTCTTTGTCGTTATCAAAATACACACCGTCTCGCGCGAGCAACTGCTGCAGCTGCTTCACGTCGGTGTCGGCAAAAGCCCGGCGCGCGTCTGGCATGGCCGCCGCCGTGCCCGCTGCCTGGCCCATCACAAAACAGCCGCCGCTGGCGCGCGCGGCCGACTGGCCTTCATGCGTCATCGAGGCGCAGCGCCCGGCCACCAGCAGGTTGGCAACACCTTGGGGCACCAGCATGCGCCAGGGCAGTTCGTTGTAGGCACTGCCCTTGGGTGCGTCCACATTGCGCGGAAATTTCCAGTCGATGCGTCCGTCGGCATGCAGTTCCATCGGCCAGGCGTTGACGCCGATGGCGTCGTCAAAGCGGGCTGATGAGAGGATGTCTTCGCCGCTCAACGCATACAAGCCCCGGATGCGGCGCGTTTCGCGTATGCCGACCTGGGGCGCGATGTCCACGATGGCGGACTCCGCGAAGCCCGGTACTTCATCGCGCAGGAAGCGGAAGTATTCGGTGATCTGCCGCCGGCCTTCGAGTTCGCCTTCGCTGAGCTGTCGCGCGTCGGTGGCGTCCATGGCTGTGCCCTGGGCGTTGCGGATCTGCGTGACGTTGGCGCGCCATTCGCTGGGGTTCTTCTGCGGGCGAAGAATCGCGCCCTCGCGCGGGAATTTGTAGCGGCCAGGGTGCCGCGCCTGGCTCTCGGCCATCAGGGTGTTGATGGCCTTGAACTCGCCCACGGCGGCCAGCGCGCGCGGCGCATCGACATGGCCGACGCGGAACATCGTCGAGGGGAACAGCGCGCTGCCGTGCCCATCGCCGAGCTCGAAAGGCACACCCGCGAAGTTCGCCACGTCGGCGTCGCCCGAGCAGTCGATAAAACGCGCAGCGCGTATGGCCTGGCGGCCGGATTTGGTTTCCACCACCAGGGCGCCGATGCGATCGCCTTCCATCACCACGGCCGCGGCCCAGGCATGGAAGAGGATGTGTACGCCGGCGGCTAGCAGCAATTGGTCGGCCGCGCACTTATAGGCCGACACGTCATAGGAGCGCACGCGGATGCGGCCCTGCATGCCGTCTTGCGGCGCGTTAAGGCCGCCCAGCGCGTCAATGCGCTGCAGCAGGTCGTCGGCGACGCCGCGCACCACCTGCCGCATCTGGCCATTCTTGCGGCCGTAAAGGCCCGCGAAATTGGTCACGCCGCCGGCCGTGCCCATACCGCCGAGGAACCCGTAGCGCTCCACCAGCAGGGTGCGCGCGCCGTGCTGGGCGGCGCTGACGCTGGCGGCCAGGCCAGCCGGCCCGCCGCCCACGACGACGACGTCGAACTCCCCGTAAACGGGCAGGCTGCGTGCGGGTTCGGTGATGGAGGTCATGGGTTTTTCAACTCCTTATTCAAGCTTGATGCCGCGTGTCTGGATGATGTTGCCCAGGATCGCTGCCTCGTCTTTCACTCGGCTTTTCAGGCCCTCGGGCGAGGTACCTACGGCCTGCCAGCCCTGGTTGAAGAGCTTTTGCCGCGTGTCGGCATCGCGAATGATGCGCGGCACTTCCTGTGCGAGGCGCGCCTGCGCGGCCTTGGACAAGCCCGCTGGGCCTATCAGCGCCGTCCAGACTTCAAGGTTGACATTGGCCACGCTGGCATCGGCCAGCGGCGGCACTTCGGGCACCAGCGAAGAGCGCCCGCCGGCCAGTCCAATGGCCTTGAGCTTGCCCGAGCGCACATGCGGCATGGCCACACCCGGCGGGATCAGCGCCATCTGGATCTGGCCGCCCAGCATGGCCGTGACCACCTGCGGGTTGCCGGCAAAAGGCACGTGCACGGGGGTGAGGCCGGGCACGCGGCTTTTGAGCAGCTCCATGCCCAGGTGGGCAACCGAGCCGTTGCCGACCGAGCCGTAGTTCCAGCGGCTGCCGCCCTGGCGCGCGGCCGCGAAAAATTCAGCGCCGCTGGGCTCGTTCGCGGGTGCCACCAGCACCAGCGGCGCGGTGGCCAGCAGCGAGATGGGCGTGAAGTCTTTCGCCGGGTCGTAAGGCAGCTTGGGGTAAAGCAGCTTGGCCGAGGTCAGGTTGCCGTTGATCACGACACCCAGGGTATGGTCGTCGGTGGCCTTGGCGACCTGGTCGGCCGCGATGTTGCCCGATGCGCCGGGTTTGTTCTCGATGACCACCGGCTGGCCGAGCGCGCGGCTCAGCGGTTCAGCCAGGGTGCGGGCCGCCATGTCGGGCGTGGAGCCGCCGGGAAAGCCCACGAGGATGCGCACCGGTTTTGTTGGCCAGGTGGCAGGGTCAGCTGCAGCGGCGGATTGCGCACAGACGGCTAAAAACATGGCCGAAAACACGATGGAAAAACGCTTCATCACAGTCCCTGGAGCTATAAAACCGTCATTGGAACAGTTTTGACGGCTCGATTCCGTCGTACATCCACTTCAGGCCCGCGAAGCCCGCGCTTTCGGTGCCGCTCTGGAACATCTGGTTGCGAAGTTCGCGCTGCACGCCGGCCGCATGGTAAATATCACCATAAAAACGCGCCGTCAGCTGCACGCGGCCGGTGCGCAGGTAGCGGGCCTGCTGGTATTTCTGGAAGGCCTTGGGCACGTCGCCGCGGGTATGGCGCAGCGCCTCGCGCATGACCACCGCGTCCTCGATGGCTTGGCCGGCGCCCTGGGCCAGGTACTGCAGCATGGGGTGGGCCGCGTCGCCCAGCAGCGTCACGCGCCTGTCGGTCCAGTTTTTCACCGGCTCGCGGTCGCACAGCACCCACATCTTCCAGGTTTCGATCTTGCCCAGCAGTTCCTTGACCTGCGGGCAGGCGTCGGCGAAGCGCTCGTTGAGCTCGGCGGTGTCGCCGAAGGTGTTCCAGCCTTCGTCGTATTTGTTGCTGTGGAACACGGCGACCAGGTTGAACAGCTCGCCGCGGCGCAGCGGGTAGTGCACCAGGTGGGTTTTTTCGCCGCCCCAGAGCAGCACGTCGTCGTTCCACAAATGGGCCGGCACGTCCTCGCGCTTGAGCACCGCGCGGTAGGCGATATGGCCCGAGACGCGGGGCTTGCCGTCACCGACCACGGCTTCGCGGATGCGGCTCCACATGCCGTCGGCACCTATCAGCGCGCTGCCTTCAACGGTTTCGCCGCCTTCGAGCCGCACCGTCACGCCGTCCGCCGACTGGTCAAAGGATTCCACCTTGGCACTGGTGCGCAGGGTGACGTTGGGCTGCGCGCGGCAGGCGTCCAGGAAGACCTGGTGCAGGTCGGCGCGGTAAATCACGCCATAGGGGAAGCCGTAGGTCGCCCGGGCCAGGTCGCCCAGCGGTACACGCACGACTTTTTCGCCGGTGCGCACGTCGTTCATGCCCAGGCCGGGAGGGAAGAAGGCCACGCGGTTGATGGCTTCGGTCAGGCCCAGGTAGTCGAACATGCGGAAGATGTTCGGGCCCAACTGGATGCCGGCGCCGATTTCGCCGAAGCTCGCAGCCTGCTCGAACAAGGTCACGCGGTGGCCGTCCTGGGCCAGCACCATGGCCGCGGCCAGCCCGCCAATGCCGCCGCCCGAAATGAGGAGAGGGAGTGGGGATGTTTGTGCCATATGTGAGAGGATGGGTAAGGTGGGAGCTGGGGAAACAGATGGGGAATCGGGCTTCAGTGCCTTGATGATAAGTATACTTATTAATAAACCACCCTGGTAGATACCCTGAATTGCAAAGCTGGCCGTTAAACTCCGCACATGGCAAAAACTTTTAATTTCAGCGAAGCCCCGGGACACCTGATCCGCCGCGCGCAGCAGCTCGCGGTGGCGATCTTCATGGAGGAAACGGCCGGTTTTGACGCCACACCGGTGCAGTTTGCCATCCTGAACGCCTTGATGGACGACCCCGGCGAAGACCAGATCACGCTGTCGGGCCGCGTCGCTTTTGACCCGGCCACCTTCGGTTCGGTGATAGGCCGGCTGGAAGCCAAGGGCTGGGTCAAGCGCGAGGCCGACCCGTCCGACAAGCGCCGCAAGCTGCTGTGGACCACGCCCGAAGGCGAAAAAGTCGCGCTGCAGATGAAGCGCGCTGTCGGCAAGACCCAGCAGCGCATCCTGGCCCCGCTGGACGAGAACGAGCGGGTGCAGCTGAACCAGCTGCTGGCCAAGCTGGTGACCGGCCACGAGAACGACGGCAGGTAGGCGGCGACCAGGCTGTGGACCATAAAAAACGGGGCTTCAAGCCCCGTTTTTTATGGAGTCCGACCAAACCTCAGGCCGATTTGGCGACCAGGTCGAAATGTTCCACCGTGGGCGCGCCGGCGAAAAACGGCCCGACGATGGCGCGCCAGTCGGCGAAGGCCGGCGACTGGCGGAAGTCGACGGTGTGGTTTTCCAGCGTATCCCAGAAAATCTGCAGGATGTAGCGCTCAGGGCTTTCAATGCCTTTGTTGACCTTGAAACCCTGGAAGCCCTTGGCCTTGGAAATCACTTCGCGGAGGCCGCGCTGTATGGCTTCGTCAAAAGCGGCCTGCTGGCCGGGGTGGATGCGGATGTCGGCGAGTTCGAGAATCATGAAGCTTCCTGTCCTTGTTAATACTGGGTGACCGGCAACTCTACCGTCAATCCGTCGAGCGCGGGCGTGAGCTTGATCTGGCAGCTCAGGCGGCTGGCGGGACTGCGCGGCGCGGCGGTGAATTCCAGCATGCCCAGCTCCTCACCGTCGGGCGGCGGCAGGCTGGACGCGTAGGGCTCCCGCACATGCACGTGGCAGGTGGCGCAGGTCAACAGCCCGCCGCAGTCGGCGGCGATGCCCTCAATGCCGGCCGCCACGGCGGCTTCCATCAGGCTTTTGCCGGGTTTTCCTTGCGCCGAGGTGGCGCGGCCGTCGGCCGCGATGAAATGAAGGGTGATCATGAAGTGTGCGGTGGCCTGTTGGGCCGTCAGATGCGGCTGAAGTATTCGCGCCTTTGCCAGTCGTCCTTGTCCTCGGCGTCGGCATGGCGGGCGATTTCGGCCTGTTTGATGTGGGTGAGGTGGCCGACGAAAGTATCGCCGAAGGCGGCCGCCAGTACGACGTCCGCTTGGAGCGCCTCCAGCGCTTCGCCCAGGCTGGTGGGAATTTTGTCGGCGCCGCCGCCATAGGGCGCGTCGGTGGCCGGCGGGGCCTTGAGGCGGCGTGCGATGCCGTCCAGCCCGGCGTGGATTTGCGAGGCCAGGTAGAGGTAGGGATTGGCGGCGGGCTCGCCCAGGCGGTTTTCGATGCGCGTGCTGTTGTCGTTGCACTGGCCGACCACCCGCAGCATGGCACCGCGGTTGTCGCGGCCCCACAAAATCGATTGCGGCGCCAGCGCGTTGGGCCGAAAGCGCCCGAAGCCGTTGATGGTGGGCGTGCAGAAAGCCGTCATGCCGCGCGCATGCGCAAGCAGTCCTGCCAGGTAATGTTCGCCGGTTTCCGAGAGCGTGTACTGGGCGTCCGACGGCGTCGTGCCGGCCGCGGGGTTGGTGCGCTTGAACAAGTTGGTGCCGCTTGCCAGGTCCACCAGCGACTGGTGCAGATGCCAGCCGCTGGACATGATGTTCGGAAAGGGCGGCCGGCACATAAAGGTCGCGTGGTAGCCGGCGCGCCGCAGCGCCTGCTTGACCGCGCTGCGAAACAGCACCATGTTGTCGGCGGCCGCCAGCGCGTCGCTGGCCTCGAACACCGCCTCGACCTGGCTGGGGCCGAGTTCGATTTCCAGCGACAGCAAGGGCAGGCCCAGCGCCTGCGCCGTGCGCTGCACGATGCGCAGCGGCTCCTCGGCCATGTCCGCCCACTGCTCGGATAGCAGGTGGTAGCCGGGATGGATCATGCCCACCTCGGGCGGCAGGCCGGGCCAGCCGGCCAGTTCCGGGTCCAGCTGGGGCTGCAGTCCGCCCTCGGTGATGCGGTAAATATGGAACTCGATCTCCAGCCCGCACTTCATGCCGTAGCCGGCTTGCGCCAGCTTTGCCAGCGCGTTCTGCAGCACCCGGCGCGTGTCTAGTTCTACCGGGCTGCCATCGGGAAACCAGGGCTGGCACTGCAGCCAGCCGGTTTTCTCCACCCAGGGCAATTCTTTCAGGCTGGCAGGGTCGGCCAGCAGCATCACATTGCCGCCGAATTCAAAGCCCGGCAAGCCGGCCGCGCCGCCGGCCTCGAACACCTTGTAGGCGGTGCGATCGGCCGTGTCCTTGAGCAGCAGCGTGCTCACCATGCCCACGCCGTCTGCCATGGCCTGCGCCGCGGCGGCCGCCACCAGCGTCTTGCCGCGCAGCATGCCGTGCAGGTCGCACCAGGCGAAGCGCACCAACTCCAGGCCGCCCGCCTCGATGCGCCGCACGGCTTCGGCCTGCGCGGCCTGCCTCGCGGCGTCGTTTACGCCGCATTGCGCCGCGAAGCTCATGATGGTGTTGCGGTGTCGGCGGGAGTGGACGAAGTGGTCCCCGTCTCCAGCCAGGGCGCCGCCTCGCGTTTGGCGCGGGCCGCGCTCTGCCACCATTGGGCCCACTCGCCTGCCGGCGCAATCCCGTCCACCGTGTCGGGGCCGGTGATCATCGCGGCCTGCGCGGGGTCGGCGATGCCGGGCGCCACGCCGCCGTTTTGCACGGTCTCGATCGCTTTCAGCAGCACGCGCCGGTTCGCCATGATGACCTTGTCGGAGGTGGCCAGGTGCTCGCGCGTGCGGTCCTGGATCGCGCCCATGCTTTCCACGGCCCACTGGTCGTGCACATTGATGTCTTCCTCGCCCATGCCCAGGTAGGTGCTGCTCATCTGTTCTTCGGCATTGAAGCCCCAGCCGTTATGGCGGCCGGCCTTGGGGATGTAGTCGGGCAGCGCGATGAACTGCTGGCGCTGCGCGCGCATGCTTTCGCGGTCCAGCGGGCCGGCGAAGCTCGTGAAGAAGGTGTACCAGTAGGTGTTGGTGTCGTCCACCGGTACGTGCATCTGGGTGATGGTCATGGTCTCCGACAGCGGGATCACAAAGGTCGCCGGGAAGATGGCGTTGGTCACGCGCACGTGGGTCAGTTTGTCGGTCATGGCGCGCAGCGCGGTCAGCTGCATGCCCCAGGGCTTGTTCTCGAAGCTGATGTCGGGCTGGGCGAACTCGCGCATGATGCGCGTCATCGGCCACTGTTCGCCGTCCTTGCTGCCGGCGCTGGCGCTGCGGAACTGTTTGCCGGCCGGGTTCTGGCCGATTTCGTCCAGCGGGTTGTCCTGCAAAAAGCGGTGCAGGAACGACGGGTGCGCCGGGTCTATGCCCACCTCGAAGGCCTGCAGCCAGTTGGCGTTCCACAGGCCCTTGAAGGCAAAGCTGTGCGTGGCCGGCGCGGTGAAGCAGTCGAACGCGGGGAAGGGCGGCGGTGTGCTGCCTTCGTCGCCCAGCCAGGCAAACAGCACGCCGGCTTTTTCAACGACCGGGTAGCTGCGCTGGCGTATGCGCTCGCACAGTTTGCTGCCGGTGGGCTCGGCCGGTGTTTCGAGGCAGCGGCCGTCGGTGGCGAATTTCCAGCCGTGAAAAGGGCAGCGCAGGCCGCCGCCTTGTTCCAGGCTTTCGCGCCGTCCGAAAGACAGGTCGGCGCCGCGGTGGGCGCAGTCGCGGTCCAGCAGGCCCCAGGCGCCCGAGGCGTCCTTGAACAGCACGAGGTCCTGGCCGAACAGCTTCAAGGCCTTGACCGGGCGGATGTCCATGCGCGGGTCCAACGCCGGGTTGAACTCGTCGACCAGCGCCGCGGGCTGCCAGTATTGGCGCAGCAGCCGGCCGCAGGGGGTGCCGGCAGTGATGCGGGTCAGCAGTTCGTTTTGTTCGGCATTCATGCGTGGGCCTTGTGGTGCAGGATAAACCTTGAAACGGTATCCCAAATTTAAAATTCAGTGTACATTCACCGCCATGAACTTGCAAGAAACCGTTTTGATGCAGTTGCGGGACCTGATCCTGCGTGGCGAGTTCGAGCCCGGCCAGCGCCTGGCCGAGCAGCAACTGGCCGAGCGCCTGGGCGCTTCGCGCACGCCGGTGCGGGCCGCGCTGGTCACACTGGAGCAGGAGGGGCTGGTCGAGGCCAACGACACCGGCAAATACCTGGTGCGCCAGTTCACGCCGCGCGAAGTGGCCGACGCGATCGCGGTGCGCGGCCACCTGGAAGGCATGGCGGCGCGCCTGGTGGCTGAACACGGCGTGTCGCGCCAGCTGCAGCTCGATCTGCAGTCCTGCCTCGATGAAGGTGACCGCGCGCTGGCGGCCAACCCGCTGGGCTATGAGAACTACGCCGCCTATGCCGCCATGAACGACCGCTTCCACGCGCTGATCCTGGAGGCCAGCGGCAACCGCGCCTTGCAGCGCGCCATCGAACTCAACGACAAACTGCCCTTTGCCTCCGCCTCGGCCATGCTGCCCATGCAGTCCACGCTGGAGCAGGACCGCGACTGGATGCACTACGCGCACCGCCAGCACCACATGCTGTTCGCAGCGCTCAAGGCCGGTGAGGGCGCGCGCGCCCAGGCCCTGGCGGTGGAGCACACCGAGGTGGCGCAGATGAATATGCGCATGGCGCTGGAGCGGCGCGCTGAAACCCAGAGCCTGATGCCGGGCTTGCGCCTGGTGGTCGGGGGTTAGCGCTCGCCCAGCAGCAACTTCAAGTCCACGGCATCGGCCACAGCCTTGTTGCCGGCATCGCCCAGGTGCAGGTGGTCGCCCGAGTCATAGGCCGGCAATATCCTGAGCGGGTTTTGCGGGTCGCGCGCCACCGCGTCGAAATCCAGTACCGCATCGAATTCGCCGCTGGCGCGTATCCATGCATTGATGCGCTGGCGCAGCGCATCTTTCGCTGGGCTGTAATAGTTCGTGATCGGTGAGCCCTGCATGGTCAGTGCGCCTTCGAAGGGCGTCAAGGTGGCGCCGACGATGCGCACGCCGCGGTTGCGCGCGCGGGTGATCAGCTGGCGGTAGCCGGCGATCAGGGCCTCGGCCTGTGTGGCCGGCTCTTGCGGTTCAAGCGTACTGCCGGGCCAACTGATGTCGTTGATGCCCATCAGCAGCACCACGCTGGCGATGCCTGGCTGGCCCAGCACGTCGCGCTCGAAGCGCGCCAGTGCATTGGGGCCCATATGGTTTTTAAGCACCCGCCCGCCCGAGATGCCGGCATTGAGCACGGCCACGTTCCGGCCGGCCAGGCGGCGCGCCAGGAAATCCGGCCAGCGCTGGTCCGTACCCGGTGTGGAGGCCGCGCCGTCGGTGATGGAATCGCCAAAAGCCACCACGCTGCGTGTGCCGGGCGCGGCTTCCACCAGCACCGCGCTCAGGAAGAGGCGGCTGTTCACCACGCTGTCAGCTTTGACGCTTGCCGCGCCGGCCGCATTGCCCGCCGCGACCTGCGCGGGTTGCAGGCCGTCCCAATGGATCGTCGTGAGGGGCGTTGCCTGCGGAAAGTAGAGGCTGACGGCCAGGCGCTGCAGCGGTGCGACACCCATGGCGATCGGGTCGCTCACGAGGGGCGCGCCTGCCGGCACGGTGGCTGTGGTCTGGCCGCCAAAGGTCAAGGCCAGGCTGGGTCCGCTGGTGCTGCCTGCCGCGTCGCCTGCCGCCGCGATGCGGGCTGCACCAATCTGCAAGGGCTGGGTGCCGTACTCGTTGGACAGCACGATGCGTACGCGCGAGCCGCCCACGCCGGCGCGCACGACCTGGCGCACCGTCTGGTCGCGCAGGCTGGCCGGAAGGCCCAGCGGCAGGACAAAGTCACCGGCCCAGACGGGCTGGGGGCTGGCCGTCCAGGCGGGGACCCAGTTGCCGTCGGCCGCTTGCGCCTGTGGAAGCCAGGCGGCGCACAGCAGCGTGAGGCAAAGGGTGGATAGAAGGGCGCGGAATTTCAGGAAGATGTTCATGGTGGCGGCGCTCAGCAGGTGACGGTGTTGACAGGCAGCCTGGCCTTGTCGCGTGACAGGCTGTACAGCGTGATGGCAATGCCCGCGACGGTGATCGATGCTGCCAGCCAGCTCAGTCCGCCCAGGCCGAAGGAGCTGCTCACGACCAGGCCGCCCAGCCAGGCGCCCAGCGCATTGCCCACGTTGAAAGCGCCTATGTTGAGGCTGGCCGCCAGGTTCTGGCCCGCGCCGTGCGCTTGCTGCAGCACGCGCATTTGCAGCGGCGCCACCGTCGCAAAAGAGGCCACACCCAGCAAGCCGACGAAGAGCACCGCGGCCACCGGCGAATGCAGCACAAAACCCATCGCACCCAGCACCAGCGCCGTCGCGCCCAGGGTGACCAGCAGGGACATCCTGAGGCCGCGGTCGGCCAGGCGCCCGCCCAGCAGGTTGCCGATGAAGATGCCGCCGCCGAACACCAGCAGGATGGGCGACACCGCGGCCTCGCTGAAGCCGGTGAGCTGGGTCAGTATGGGCTGGATGTAGGTGAAGATCGCGAACACGCCGGCAAAACCGAACACCGTCATCAAGAGGCCCAGCATCACTTGCGGGCGGGCCAGCCCGGCCAGTTCCTGCCGGATGGAGCCGTTGCCGTTTTCCGCCGCGCTGCGCGGCACGAAGACGGCCAGCACCAGAAAAGCCAGCAGGCCGATCAGCGCCACCACCCAGAAGGTGGAGCGCCAGCCGTAGTGCAGGCCCAGCCAGGCGCCGGCCGGTACACCGAGCAGGGTGGCCAGCGACAGTCCGCTGAACATGATGGCAATCGCCGAAGCCTTGCGCTCGGGCGCGACCAGGCCGGTGGCGACGATGGAGCCCACGCCGAAGAAGGTGCCGTGCGCCAGCGAGGTGATCACGCGCGCCGCCATCAGGCTGCCGTAGTCAGGCGCCAGCGCGCAGGCCAGGTTGCCCAGCGTGAAGATGGCCATCAGCGCCAGCAGCACGGTTTTGCGCGGCAGCTTGCGTGTGGCCAGCGTCAGCGCCGGCGCGCCCACCGCCACGCCCAGCGCGTAGCCGGAAATCAGCAGCCCGGCCGAAGCGATGCTGACGCCGAGGTCGGCGGAGACCTGTATCAGCAGGCCCATGATGACGAACTCGGTCGTGCCTATGCCGAAGGAGCCGACGGTGAGAGCCAGCAGGCCTAGAGGAAGTGAAGTGGTTGATTTGCGCGCATCCATGAAAGTCGCCTGTGAAAAAAGAGGATGCGGCTAGTGTGAAGACGAAGCGGCATCTTGACTAGAATGTCCTGGAGACAATGATTTGTGAATTGAATTCACAATAAACCGCGCCAGAATACCCACCATGCCCCGCATAGACGTCAACCGCTCCGGCGAGATGGAAGCTTTTGTCCAGGTGGTGGACAAAGGCGGTTTTTCGGCCGCGGCGCGCCAGCTGTGCATGACGCCTTCGGCCGTCAGCAAGCTGGTGACCCGGCTGGAAGCGCGGCTCGGCACGCGGCTGGTCAACCGCTCCACCCGCAAGCTGCAGCTCACACCCGAAGGCACGACGTTTTACGAACAAAGCACGCGCGTGCTGGCCGACATGGACGAAGCCGAGCGCGGCGCGGCCGCCGGCGCCATGCCGCGCGGGCGCGTCAGCATCAACGCCAGCATGCCGACCGCGCACCGCCTGCTGCTGCCGCTGGTGCCGGCCTTCCACGAGCGCTATCCCGACATCTCGCTGGACATCACGCTGACCGATCGCGTGGTCGACCTGCTGGACGAACGCACCGACGTGGCGATACGCTGGGGGGCGCTGGCGTCGTCGCAACTGGTGGCTCGGCACCTCGGCGACACGGCGCAGCTCATCGTCGGCAGCCCAGCCTACCTGGCGCGCCACGGCACGCCGCGCACGCTGCAAGAGCTGGAGTCGCACCAGCGCCTGGCCCACACCTTCAAACGCAATATGCATTACTGGCCGGTGCGCGTGGACGGCCAGATCCAGCAACTGCCGATCACCGGCTATGCGCGCGCCAGCGACGGTGAGGCGCTGCGCCACCTGGTGCTGGCGGGTGCGGGACTGGCCCGCATGTCCATGTTTCACATCCGCCGCGACCTGGACGCGGGCCGTCTGGTGACGGTGGCAGAGGACCTCAATCCGGGTGAGCGAGAGCCCATCCACGCGGTGTTTGTAGGCCGGGGCGGCCGCCTGCCGGCGCGTGTGCGCGTGCTGCTGGATTTCCTGGTGGAACAGGTTACGCAGGAAGTGCTCGATGCCGGCGGCGTTGGCCCGGATTACCTGCCCTGACGGTCCCTGGGGCGGCTTGCAGGAATACCCCATCAGTACTTGCCACTAGATAGCTTCCCTATGGTTGCCGCGGCATAACTTGCCTAGCATTGGTAACAAATCGTAAGACTACAAGGGCCGCTCCGGCCATGGAGGATGTCTATGCACCGCATTCCTGTTCGCATCCTGGGTTTTGCCCTGTTGCTGCTGTCGCTGGCCGGCTCCGGCTTTGCGCAGGAGCGTTTCACGCCTTCCGCCGACGGCCAGGAGGTCACCGACAGCCGCACCGGCCTGATCTGGCGCCGCTGTGCCGAAGGCATGGTCTTCAAGGGCAAGACCTGCACCGGGCAGGCAGCTTTCCTGAGCCAGCCCGATGCGGCCACGCGCGCCAAGGCGGCTTCCGCGCCGGGGGCCGAATGGCGACTGCCCATCCTCAAAGAACTGTCCAGCATCGTTTCTGCACGGGAAGCTGACGTCGACAAGGCGGCGATAGACCCCAACGCCTTTCCCGCCACGCCGGTCGCCCGTTTCTGGACATCCAGCAGCACCGGCCCGGGCTATTTCACGTTTGTGGGTTTCAGCGACGGCAGCGCCGGTGAAGCCCCGCGCGCCACGGCCGCCGCGGTGCGCCTGGTGCGCGGCGGCAAGTAGGAAAGAACGAGAAAGAAGAAAGGCCCTCAGTCCGCCGCCACCTGCAGCACCAGCTTGCCGAAGTTCTCGCCGTTGAAGAGCTTGAGCAGCGTCTCCGGAAAAGTGTCCAGGCCGACGACGATGTCTTCCTTGCTCTTCATGGTCCCGGCCTTGAGGTAGCCGGCCATCTCGGCCACGCCGACGTGGTAGCGGTCGGCGTAGTCGAACACCACGATGCCTTCCATGCGGGCGCGGTTCACCAGCAGCGACAGGTAGTTGGCCGGGCCCTTGACGGGTGTGGTGTTGTTGTACTGGCTGATCGCGCCGCAGATGATGATGCGGGCCCCGCGCGCCAGGCGCGCCAGCACCATGTCGAGGATTTCGCCGCCCACGTTGTCGAAGTAAATGTCTATGCCTTTGGGGCAGTGTTCCTTGAGCCCGGCGCGCACGTCGCCGTTCTTGTAGTCGATGCAGGCGTCAAAGCCCAGTTCCTTGACTACCCAGTCGCACTTGGCCTTGCCGCCGGCGATGCCGACCACGCGGCAGCCCTTGAGCTTGGCGATCTGGCCCACCGTCTGGCCCACCGCACCGGCCGCGCCCGACACCACCACGGTTTCGCCCGCATTGGGCAGGCCGACTTCCAGCAGGCCGAAGTAACCGGTCATGCCGGGCAGGCCCAGCACATTGAGCCAGGAGGTCAGGCCCAGGCGCGGGTCTATCTTGAACATGCCGCTGCGTTTGACCTGGTCGGCCGGGATCAAGCAGTACTCCTGCACGTCGAGCGCGGCGTTCACATAGTCGCCCACGGCAAAGGCCGGGTTCTGCGAGGCGATCACCTTGCCCACGCCGCCGGCGCGCATCACGGCGCCGATTTCCACCGGCGGGATGTAGCTCTTGGCGTCGTTCATCCAGCCGCGCATGGCCGGGTCCAGCGACAGGTACAGGGTCTTGACGAGCACACCGCCCGGGCCGGGCTCGGCGACCGGCTCGGTGGTGAAGCTCCAGTTGTCGCGGGTGGGCAGGCCGACGGGGCGGCTGGCCAGGCGTATCTGGTGGTTGCTCAGGCTGGTGATGGCGCTCATGGTAGATGTCTCCGCTGAATCCGTTGAGAAGGGTGTCGCGGCAATGGTAGTGGCGGCATGGCCTTGCGTCAGTCGCGCAGGCGATTCGCGCAGCGGGCCGCGACGGTTTCGGTTTATGCTTTAGAGATGAAACTCCACAACTATTTCCGCTCTTCTTCCTCGTTTCGTGTACGTATCGCGATGGAACTCAAGGGCCTGAGCTACGACTACATTCCCGTGCACATCGCCAAAGGCGAGCACAAGCAGCCGCCTTACGCCGCCCTGGCCGCCGACACCCTGGTGCCGCTGCTGGAAGTCGATGGCGAGAAACTGTCGCAGTCCATGGCCATCATCGAATACCTCGATGAAAAACACCCCACACCGGCCCTGTTGCCCGCCGACGCGCTGGGCCGAGCCAAGGTGCGCGCGCTGGCCCAGTCCATTGCCTGCGAAATTCACCCCATCAACAATCTTCGTGTTCTCAAGTACCTGGTCAAGGAACTCAAGCTCGACGAAGCCGCCAAAAACGCCTGGTACGTCCACTGGTGCCGCGAAGGGCTGGAGGCCTTTGAACGCCAACTGGCCCAGTTGCCGGCATCGACGTATTGCTACGGCGACACGCCCACGCTGGCCGACTGCTGCCTGGTGCCGCAGATCTTCAACGCCAAACGATTCAACGTGAGCTTTGACGGCTTGCCGCGCACCATGGCCGCGTTTGACGCCTGCATGGCGTTGCCTGCCTTCCAGAAGGCCCAGCCTTCAGCCTGCCCCGACAACGAAGCCTGAGCGCCTTGTGCATGCGGATTGGCTGATTCCCGACTGGCCCGCGCCCGCCGGCGTGCGCGCGGTCTTCACCACCCGGGCCGGCGGCCTCTCGGCCGCGCCTTTTGACAGCATGAACCTGGGCGACCATGTCGGCGACCTGCCGGCCAAGGTCGCGGCCAACCGTGCCTTGCTGCGCCAGGCTTTGGGCGGCCACGTGGTGTTCCTGCAGCAGGTGCACGGCAGCGAGGTGCTCGCGCTGGACGCCGGCACGGAGGACGGCCTGCAGGCCGATGCCTGCGTGACCCGTGAGGCGGGCGTGGCTTGCACCATCATGGTGGCCGATTGCCTGCCGGTTCTGTTCGCTACTGAAGACGGCGCGATGGTGGCCGCCGCGCATGCGGGTTGGCGCGGGCTGGCAGGCGACAAAGACGGAAAAGGTGTTCTTGAGTCGGTGCATGCCGCGATGAAGACCGATGCACGCATCCTCGCCTGGCTGGGCCCCTGCATAGGGCCCTCGGCCTTCGAGGTCGGCGCGGAAGTCAAAGCCGCGTTCGAATCCACCCAGCCTGAAGCCGCTCGCCAGTTTGTGCCCACCGGCGCGGGCAAATACCTGGCCGACCTGCCGGGCCTGGCGCGGCTGCGGCTGCAGGCGCTGGGCATCACCGACATCCATGGCAACGACGGCAGCGATGCCTGGTGCACGGTGCTGAATCCCTCGCGGTTTTTCTCGCACAGGCGCGACGCCGGCCCCACCGGCAACGGCTTTGGCACGACCGGGCGCATGGCAGCCTGCGTCTGGCGTGGCTGAACCTGGTCAGCCTCCGGGCAAGACCTCAAACATGTTGCGCCGGGTATTGGTAAAGCGCGGCCGCATGCGGCTGCTCCATTCGGTGCCGCGCACGGCCAGCCAGGGCGGTGAACCCAGGGTCTCTTCGCTCACCAGGTCGTAGCAGGCCAGCGACAGCGGGCCGTGGTCATGGTTCAGGAAGCGGCTGGCGCGTATGCAGCCGCTGACTTTGGCCAGGCCTGGCATGTGCTCGGAGTCATACCAGTCGGACAGCTCGGGCATCCACCCCGCCTCGGGGTCCATCTCCACGACGTAGTGAAACACCGGTATCGCGCCTGCCGAGGCGCCGGGCGTGTCGAACACGCGTTCCAGCCGGGAGATCCTGAGATCCCGCAGACCTGGCCAGCGTTTTCGGAGGTCGGACTCGAGCATTTCCGCGGCAGGGCGGCCCAAGTGGGTGCGCTGGTCCAGGAACACATAGGCGTAAAAAATCCCCTGAGCTTTGTTGAGGGCCGCGCGCGCCGGTTTGGCCGCCTGCCCCACGCTGATACGCAACTGCTCCAGCAAGGCTGCAAAGTCGCCCGCCTGGCTGGCCGATGCGTTCGCCTGCACCAGCAGGGCGTCAGTGGGGTGCGTAGCTTCGCTCACTTCAATGCCCAATCCTGAGCGCCACCAGAAAGCGCGACACCATGTTGTAAGAGGCCACGGTGGCCACCAGGTCCACGCGTTGCTGCTCGTTGAAGAAACGCTTGAGCGGATCGAAGACGCTGTCGGGCACTTCAATGTCGCAGGTCATCGCATCGGTCAGCGCGATGACGTGGCGCTCCAGCGCCGAGAACATGGCGGTTTGATTGCCTGCCCCGGGGTCGCGCAGCGCCTCGATTTTTTCCGACGGCATGCCGGCCGCCAGCGCGTGCGGCACGTGGGCCTCGAATTCATAGGGCGCGCGGTTCAGCACCGCCACCCGCAGGATGATCATTTCACGCAGCAGGGCCGGCACCGTGCTGCGGTTGCGCACGGCGGTCAGCAACTGCTCCCAGCCCTGCGCCAGCGGTGGGCTGTTGAGCAGTACCTGGTAAAGCAGCGACACGCGGCCGCGTTCGGCCATGATGCCGGCTTCGATGGCGGCCAGTTCCGGCCGGGTGCCGGGGGTGACGGGTGTGATACGCATGTTGGCTTTGGCCTTCATTCGGGTTTGATCTTCTTGGCGCGTATGACCTTGCCCCATTTGGCCGTGTCATTTTTGAGCAGCAGGGCCAGCTCCGCCGGGCTGGAGGCGGCGGGCTCCGCGCCCGACGCCAGCAGCTTGGCGCGCACGGCCTCGTTGGCCAATGTGCGCCGGACCGCCTGGTTCAGCCTTGCGATGTCGGCAGCCGGCGTCGCCTTGCCGGCAAACAGCGCATACCAGTTGTCCGAGTCCACGCCGGCCATGCCCATTTCCTGGAAAGTCTTGACCTCGGGCAGCAGCGGGTGGCGCCGGTTCGAGGCGATGCCTATGGGCTTGAGCTTGCCGGCCTTGATAAAGCCGACCAGGCCCGGAATGTCGCCGAAAAAGCCGTCGACGTGGCCGGCGATGACGTCGGTGATCGCCGGCGCCGCTCCCTTGTAGGGTACATGCACCAACGGCGCTTTGGTGGAATCCGCCAGCAGTTCCATCGCCAGGTGCGGCACGCTGCCGGTGCCCGACGAGGCCATGGTCGCGCCGTCCTTGCGCAGCCTGGCGTTGGCGATGAATTCGGCGCCGTTGTTGGCCGGGTTGCCGGCGCCTACCACCAGCAGTTCCACGTTGTTCACCACCAGTGAAACCGGCGCGAGGTCGCGCACCGGGTCGTAGGGCAGCTTTTCATACAGCGGCGGGTTGATGGCCACCGCGCCCACGCTGGTCAGCCACAGCGTGCTGCCGTCGGGCACGGCGCGCGCCACATATTCGGCCGCGATCGCGCCGTTGGCGCCGGCCCGGTTTTCAATGATCACCTGCGAGCCCAGTTCCTTGCCGAGCTGCTCACCAATGGTGCGCGCGACAAAGTCCACCGGCCCGCCGGGCGGAAAGGCCACCACGAGGCGAGTGATCTTGGCCTGCGCGTGGGCGGGCTGCGCTGCAAAACCCAGGGCCAGAACGGCGGCGCCCAGCAGCAGGGCTGCTCGCCTGCGAAGAATGCTTTTTTGTCTCATGGTGTTTTCCTTGTGTCTCCGTGAATCTGAATGTCCAAATTTCTCAATCGCAGCGCACCGACATCCCGCCATCCACCACGATCTCGGCGCCGGTGATGAAGCGCGCTTCGTCGGACGCCAGGAACAGCGCGGCGTTGGCCGTGTCGCGGCCGTCGCCCATAAAGGGCAGGGGGATGCGCGACTGGCGCTGCTGCAGCAGCGCGGTGACGTCGCCCCCGGTGCGCTGTTTGGCCAGGCGCACGTCGACCATCGGTGTGTAGAGCTGGCCGGGAACGACGGTGTTCACACGTACGCCGGTTTTGGCGTACTGCACCGCCACCACGCGCGAGAACTGCATCACGCCGGCCTTGGTGGATGCATAGGCGACCTGGGCCGAGCCCGTCCAGCGCAGGCCCGAGGTCGAGGCGATGTTGACGATGGCGCCCGCCGCCTGCGTTTCCATCAGCGGCAGCACATGCTTGCAGGTCAGGAACACGCTTTTGAGGTTGTGGTCTATCTGCGCGTCCCAGGTTTCCTCGGCCATCTCCACAGGCCCGCCGGCCGCCGAGCCGCCCACGTTGTTCACGAGGATGTCGATGCGGCCGAAGCGGGCGACGCAAGCCGCCACCACGTCCGCGATGGACGCGGACTGTGTCACGTCGCATTGCGCGGTATTGATCTCGCCGCCGGCTTCCCGCACCAGGCGCACGGTCTCTTGCATGCGCTCAATGTCGCGGTCCACCGCGAAGACGCGCGCGCCTTCCTGGGCAAAGCGCACGGCGATCGCGCGGCCGTTGCCCCAGCCCGGGCCTACCGATCCGGCGCCGGTGACGAAGGCCACTTTGCCGGCAAGGCGGCCGGCGGCGGGCGGGTGGGTGTTCAGGACGGCAGTGTTCATGCGGGGAATTGGTAAAGGCGCTGCGGGTTACGTACCAGCAGCAGGTCTTGCAGTTCGGGTGTGGGGGCGATGGCAGGCAGCAGGTCGACCAGCACGCCGTCGTCAGGCACGTGCGTGTGGTTGGGGTGCGGCCAGTCCGTGCCCCAGAGGCAGCGATCGGGGAAGGCTTCGACCAGCCGGCGCGCTAGCGCGACGCCGTGGGCATAGCTATGCGGCGGGTTCGCATCGATGCGGTCCGCGCCGCTGACCTTGACGTAGAACAGCGGGTCTTCCATGAGGCGACAAAGCGCTCGGAAATCGGCATGGCCCTCGCCCAGGCGCGCGTCGACGCGGCCCATGTGGTCTATCACCACCGGTACGGTCGAGGCCTTGAGCACCGGAGCCAGGTCGTGGATCAGGCTGCTGTCGAAGTGCACCTGCAAATGCATGCCCAGCGGCGCCAGGCGGTGCGTGAGGGCCACTGCTTGTTGCACCGTGGCGCCCTGGCCCAGGTGCTTCATGAAGTTGAAGCGCACGCCGCGAAACCCGGCAGCCATCAGGCGCCGCAGTTCCGCGTCGGGGACGTTATGCGGCGCCAGCGCCACGCCGAGGTAGCGGCCGCCGCCGGCGGAAATCGCGTCTTCCACCACCGAGTTGTCAAAGCCGTGCACGGCCGACTGCACGATGACGCAGCGCGAAATGCCCAGCTTGCGGTGCAGGCTGAACAGCGTGTCACGCGATGCATCGACTGGCGTGAAGTTGCGTGTGGCCGCGAAGGGAAAACGCGCGGCCGGCCCGAAGACGTGGACATGGCTGTCGCAAGCGCCCGGCGGCGGGCGGAAGGCCGGCTGCGAGGGCTCGGGCAGGTAGGTGAGGAGGGGTTCTACGTTCATGGTGCTGCCCGTATTCTGGCGGCGGGAAGTCGTAATCGGTGCACCTATTTTTGGATATCAGCTATCGGAAATAGCAATGACTCCTAGAATAGCTGGACCGCATTTTTTAGGAGCCCGCCATCGACCTGCGCCGTCTTGAATATTTCGTGGCCGTCGCTGAAGCCGGCAGTTTCAGCAAGGCCGCCGCCGCGCTGGTGATGTCGCAGCCGGCGCTGAGCCAGCAGATCGCCACGCTGGAACAGGAAACCGGCCATCGCCTGTTGACCCGCACCGGCCGCGGCGCCGAGCCCACTGCGGCGGGGCTGGCCCTGCTGCAGCACGCGCGCGGCATTTTTGACCTGGCGGAACGGGCCCGCGCCGACATGCGCGATCGGCAACTGGTGCCCAGCGGGCGCATCACCCTGGGCTTGCCGCCCCGCGTCGCGCATGCCATGACGGCCGACCTGGTGGAGCGCTTCCGGGCCGAATTTCCGGACGCGGCCATCAGCGTGGAAGAGGGCTTGAGCATCCGCCTGCGCGAGGGGCTGGTAGCGGGCCGGCTGGACGTGGCCGTGCTCTTCGACCCGCCGGCCTCGCCGCTGCTGGACATCGAGACGGTGGCACGTGAATCACTGGTGCTGATGGCCTCAACGCCCTTGCCCACGCGCATACGCCTGGCCGATGTCGCGGCGCTGCCCCTGGTGCTGCCGAGCAAACCCAATTCCCTGCGCCAGTTGCTCGAGAGCGAGGTCAAGCCGCGGGGCTACCGGCTCAAGGTGGTGGCCGAGGTCGATTCGATCAAGACCGTGTTGTCACTGGTGGCGCGCGGCGTGGCGGCCACGGTGCTGCCGGCCAGTGCGGTGCGTGAATGGACACATGCCGCGCCGCCCTTTATGGCGGCCATCCATGCACCGCAAATCCGCAACCGTTTGTGCATTGCCGTGCCCAAGGCGCGGCCGGCCACGCGCGTGAGCCGCTTTTTGGTGCAACTGACGCGGCAATTGTGTCTGCAGCATTACGGCGAAGCGGCCAAACTGCGCAAGCCCTGAAGCTCAGGGGGTTTTGGGGGCTTCTTCCACGGCGGGCGCGGGGACTTCCGCGTTTTTCTCGCGGGCGGCCTCCGCATCTGCAGTTTGCTGCAGGAGTTCCTGTGCCGCGCGCTTTTTGAGCGCCTTGCTGCGCGCGGGCGCGCCCATCAGGTAAACCACCAATGCCACAGGGCCCAGTCCATAGAGTACAAAGGTAAACACCGCCCCGAGGACCGTGCCGTTGCTGTTGGTAGCTTCGGCAACGCTCATCATGAGCACCACGTAAATCCAGGCGATGACAACCAAATACATAAATACTTGAAACTCTGCGTGCGGTCAGTAATTTTTAAAGCAAATCCTACGATACTGATGGTGTGCTCAAAAGAGTCACCGAGACTCAACATGATCGGGGAGACAGATGAATTCTGACGCAAACCGGGCCCAGGCGGCCCGTCAGATGCAAGAGACCTTTGCCGCGGGCCTGCAACAGGCCATGGGCGCGATGGCAAACGGCGGCATGCCGCCGGGCTTTGGCTTCCCCAACGGCGCGAACGGCGACCAAGGCCAGCCCCTACTGCAGTTCGACCCAACCAAGCTCCAGGAACTGCAGCAACGCTATATCGCGGATGCTTCGGCCCTGTGGAACCAGGGCCTGCAGGACGGCGCCGACACCCTGGTGGCCTCCGACCGGCGCTTTTCCAATGAGGCCTGGAAGGCCAACCCGGTCTCGAAATTCTCCGCTTCCACCTACCTGCTGAACGCGCGCACCCTGATGGAATTGGCCGACGCTGTGCAGGCCGACGCCAAGACGCGCGCGCGCGTGCGCTTTGCCGTCGAGCAATGGATGGCGGCCACTGCACCCAGCAATTTCCTGGCGCTCAATGCCGAGGCCCAGCAAAAAGCCATCCAGAGCCAGGGCGAAAGCATCGCCCAGGGCATCACCAACCTGCTGCACGACATGAAGCAGGGCCACGTCTCCATGACCGACGAACGTGTGTTCGAGGTCGGCAAGAACGTCGCCACCACCGAAGGCGCGGTGGTGTTTGAAAACGAATTCTTTCAGCTGCTCGAATACAAGCCGCTCACGCCCAAGGTTTACGAAAAGCCCTTCCTGCTGATCCCGCCCTGCATCAACAAGTTTTACATTCTTGATTTGCAGCCTGAGAATTCGCTGATTCGTTATGCCGTCAGCCAGGGCCATCGCACCTTTGTGGTCAGCTGGCGCAACCCCGACGAGTCCATGGCCGGCAAGACCTGGGACGACTACATCGAGCACGCCGCCATCAAGGCCATAGAGGTGGTGCAGGAGATCACCGGCGCCAAGACGCTGAACGCCCTGGGCTTTTGCGTCGGCGGCACCATCCTGGGCACGGCGCTGTCGGTGCTGGCCGCGCGCGGCAAGAAGCCGGTGGCCAGCGCCACTTTGCTCACGTCCTTCCTCGACTTCAGCGACACCGGCATCCTGGACATTTTCATCGACGAGACCTCGGTCAAGTACCGCGAGGCCGAGATGGGGCAGGGCGGTCTGCTCAAGGGCCAGGACCTGGCGTCCACCTTCAGCTTCCTGCGGCCCAACGACCTGGTCTGGAACTACGTGGTGGGCAACTACCTCAAGGGCGAAACGCCTCCGCCTTTCGACCTGCTTTACTGGAACAGCGACTCCACCAACCTGCCCGGGCCTTTTTACGCCTGGTACCTGCGCAACACCTATTTCGAGAACAACCTCGTCAAGCCCGGCAAGGCCGTGGTCTGCGGGCAGAAGATCGACCTGCGCAAGGTCGACATCCCGGTCTACCTCTACGGCTCGCGCGAAGACCACATCGTGCCGGTTGGCGGCGCCTATGCCTCCACCCAGCACTTGCCGGGCCCCAAGCGTTTTGTGATGGGGGCTTCGGGCCACATCGCCGGCGTGATCAACCCGCCGGCCAAGAAAAAACGCAGCTACTGGACGCGCGAAAAACTGCCACAGGGCAAATACCCCGCCACCCAGGCCGAATGGCTCAAGGGCGCGACCGAGCACCCCGGCAGCTGGTGGACGGACTGGTCGGACTGGCTCAAGGGCCATGCCGGCAAGCAGGTCGCCGCGCCCAAGGCCTACGGCAGCCGCAAGCACCAGGTCATAGAGCCCGCGCCGGGCCGCTACGTCAAGGCCAGGGCCTGAGGCACCGCGCGCGCAGCCCTGTCATCATCTTTTAAAAACCATCTCCGAAACTTCATAAGGGAACACATCATGGAAGACATCGTTATCGTTGCAGCCGGCCGCACCGCCGTGGGTAAATTCGGCGGCTCGCTGGCCAAGATTCCCGCGACCGAATTCGGCGCGGCCGTCATCAAGGGCGTGCTGGAGCGTTCCGGCCTCAGCGCCGACCAGATCGGTGAAGTCATCCTGGGCCAGGTGCTGACGGCCGGTGTCGGCCAGAACCCCGCGCGCCAGTCCGTCATCAAGGCCGGCTTTCCCAACGGCATCCCGGGCCTGACCATCAACGCGGTCTGCGGCTCCGGCCTCAAGTCGGTGATGCTGGCGGCCCAGGCCGTGGCCACGGGCGACAGCGAAATCGTGATCGCCGGCGGCCAGGAAAACATGAGCGCCGCGCCGCACGTGCTCAACGGCTCGCGCGACGGCCAGCGCATGGGCGACTGGAAGATGGTCGACTCCATGATCGTCGACGGCCTGTGGGACGTCTACAACCAGTACCACATGGGCATCACCGCCGAGAACGTCGCCAAGAAATACGGCATAGACCGAGCGGCGCAGGACGCGCTGGCCCTGGCCAGCCAGACCAAGGCCGCGGCCGCGCAGGACGCCGGCAAGTTCAAGGATGAAATCATCCCCATCACCATCCCGCAGAAGAAGGGCGACCCGGTGGTGTTTGCCGCCGACGAGTTCATCAACCGCAAGACCAGTGCCGAAGGCCTGGCCGGCCTGCGTCCGGCCTTTGACAAAGCCGGCGGCGTGACGGCCGGCAATGCCTCGGGCCTGAACGACGGCGCCGCCGCCGTGATGGTCATGACGGCCAAAAAAGCCGCGGCGCTGGGCCTGAAGCCGCTGGCACGCATCGCCAGCTACGCCACCACCGGCCTGGACCCGGCCTACATGGGCATGGGCCCGGTGCCGGCCTCGACCAAGGCGCTGCAGCGCGCGGGCTGGAAAGCCCAGGACCTGGACCTGCTCGAGATCAACGAGGCCTTCGCGGCCCAGGCCTGCGCGGTCAACAAGGAAATGGGCTGGGACACCAGCAAGGTCAACGTCAACGGCGGCGCCATCGCCATCGGCCATCCGATCGGCGCCTCCGGCTGCCGCATCCTGGTGACGCTGCTGCACGAGATGGCGCGCCGCGACGCTAAAAAGGGCATCGCCAGCCTGTGCATAGGCGGTGGCATGGGGGTTGCCCTCACACTGGAACGCTAAGCTTGCGGTAACAATGTTCCAACAGGCACACATCGTGCATACGAAGCGATAGCGTTCAGGGAACGCAGTGAAACAGTTCTACGGTATTCAGAGAATTCACAAAATCATTCAAGGAGATCGCAATGGCAAAAAAAGTAGCGTACGTCACGGGCGGCATGGGCGGCATTGGAACCGCCATCTGCCAGCGCCTGGCGAAAGACGGGTTCACGGTGATCGCGGGCTGCGGCCCCACGCGCGACTATACCAAGTGGCTTGACGAGCAAAAAGCGCTGGGCCACACTTTTTACGCCTCGGTGGGCAATGTCGGCGACTGGGATTCCACCGTCGCGGCCTTCGACAAGGTCAAGGCCGAACACGGCCCGGTGGCCGTGCTGGTCAACAACGCCGGCATCACGCGCGACGGCCAGTTCCGCAAGATGAGCAAGGCCGACTGGGATGCGGTGATTTCCACCAACCTCAACAGCATGTTCAATGTGACCAAGCAGGTCATCGAGGGCATGATCGAAGCGGGCTTCGGCCGCATCGTCAACATCTCCTCGGTCAACGGCCAGAAGGGTCAGTTCGGCCAGGTGAACTACTCCACCGCCAAGGCCGGCCTGCACGGCTTCACCATGGCGCTGGCACAGGAAGTCGCGGCCAAGGGCGTGACCGTCAACACGGTGAGTCCCGGCTACATCGGCACCGACATGGTCAAGGCCATCCGCCCTGACGTACTGGAAAAAATCGTGGCGGGCGTTCCGGCCAAGCGCCTGGGCCAGCCCGAAGAGATCGCCTCCATCATTGCGTGGATCGCATCCGAAGAAGGCGGCTATGCCACCGGCGCCGACTTCTCGCTCAACGGCGGCCTGCACATGGGCTGAGTCCCGCTGGCGCGCTTGCCGCGCTTGTTGAAAAACCCGCTTCGGCGGGTTTTTTTATGGCCCGACGACCGCCGCGCCTGGGGGTTACGCGGAAAAGTCAGGGCAGGGCTCCGAAAGAAACATAGCGTCCCTTGACCTCAAGCGCGGTGTCGGGCTTTTCCGGCGTCTCCGCCGCTTGCTGGAATCCCAGCGACAGGAAGATGCCGTGCTCCGGCAGCCACACGTACTCCGAGCGGCGATCGGCGGACTGCTCGCTGGTATGGCTGCGGCAACTGATCTTTGGATAGGCGCCGCTGAAGCCGGCGCCAATGCTCGCGCCGTCCAGCTGGCCCGAGCGCTCGCAATGCTGGCGGCGCTGGTAGCGCGTGGTCTGCAGCGTCAGGCTCTTGCCGTCTGTGTCGGATAAGCGGTCCATCACCAGGTCCAGCTTCCATGCGGCGGAGTCGGGCGTCCCGCCTTCAAGCGTGCTGCCAAGGGATTCCACGGAGTCGTTGTACCAGCCGACCCGCCCCAGCAGGTCATGCACCAGCGGCGCGACTTCGCGGCTGCGCGTGTGCACCGAAAACAGGTTGCGAAAGAGGACGTAGCGCTCCTGGTAGATCACGCTGCGGCCTCCCAGGTCATACCAGTCGTCCTGGCGCATGACCAGGCCATTGCCCATGGGTTGCAGCGTCACGCGGATTTCAACTTCCACCAGTCCGGCCGGCGAGGAATAGCTGCGCCGGGTGGCGTACTTGAATGAGCGTGCGACGGGTTTGCCGAACGACGGGTCCAGCACGGCGGCCGTGGCGACCACCTGGGGCGAAATGTCCGAGAGTGCCAGCGGCTGGTAGGGATGCAGGTAGGCGGCCACCGCCAGCACTACCGCAATCAGCATCAACGGCGCCCACCAGTAACCTATCAGCCGGTTTCGCGTGATGGAGGGCGGTGAAGTCGGCATGCGGCAATTGTAGGCAGCGCCATGCCGCCGGCCCCCTGGTTTACCCTCGATGGCGAGGGTTCGTTTGGCCCTCTCCATGGCAAACGTCCTGCAAGGGCGTGGGGGTTTTGGTGGATGCCCGGCCGCGCATCTGTAGTAAATTAATTGCACGTGTTCTACGGGGACAGCCCGCCTGCCCGGTTGCGTCGCAGGCCTTAGAACCTGTTCACGGTCTAAACGGGGTCGCGTTGAAGTGAAATCGGGATGAGTGGGCCGACCGGGCACGCCGCATGGGCTAATGCCCATGCAAGGGCTCGGGTGGCTCAATCGCCCGATTTCACTCCAACCCGGAGGGCAAGCGCCTTCTCGGGCGGTCTGCGGCGTTGCGGCGCTAGCCCATAGTTGCACTATGGGCGTCGCACAGCGCCTTGCATCCCATCCCGAGAAGGTGCTTGCGCGGCCCCGTTTAGACCGTGAACAGGTTCTTAACCGCTTTCCAGAAGGAATCCCTCTCGCATGCCCCATAGCGTCTCCCTGATCAGCACCATCGCCGCCGGCCTGGGCCTGGCCCTTGTGTTTGGTTTTCTCGCGGTGCGGCTTCGTTTGCCCGCGCTGGTGGGCTACCTGCTGGCGGGCGTGATCATCGGGCCCTTCACGCCCGGCTTCGTTGCCGACGCGGAGATCGCCAGCCAGCTCGCCGAAATCGGCGTGATGCTGCTGATGTTCGGCGTGGGCCTGCATTTCTCGCTCGACGACCTGCTGGCGGTGCGCAAGATCGCGGTGCCCGGCGCCGTCGTGCAGATGACGGTGGCCACCGCGCTGGGCATGGGCCTCGCGCACTGGTGGGGCTGGAACCTCGGCGGCGCGCTGGTGTTCGGCCTGTCGCTTTCGGTGGCCAGCACCGTGGTGCTGCTGCGCGCGCTCGAGAGCCGCGGCATCCTCGATTCGGTCAACGGGCGTATCGCCGTGGGCTGGCTGGTCGTCGAAGACCTGGCCATGGTCCTGGTGCTGGTGCTGCTGCCGCCACTGGGCGGCTGGCTGTCGGGCAAAGTCGATGCCGACGTCAACGCGCTGTGGAAAACGCTGGGCATCACGCTGCTGCAGGTGGGCGGTTTTGTGGCGCTGATGCTGGTGGTGGGGCGGCGCTTCTTCCCCTGGGTTCTGTGGCAGGTGCAGCGCACCGGTTCGCGCGAGCTGTTCACGCTGTGCGTGGTGGCCGCCGCCGTGAGCATCGCCTTCGGCGCCACGGCGCTGTTCGGTGTGTCTTTCGCGCTGGGCGCTTTCTTCGCCGGCATGGTGATGCGGGAATCCGAGTTCAGCCACCGTGCCGCCGAAGAATCGCTGCCCCTGCGCGACGCTTTCGCCGTGCTGTTCTTCGTGTCGGTGGGCATGCTGTTCGACCCCTGGGTGCTGCTGGAGCGGCCGCTGCAGGTGCTGGCCGTGGTCGGCATCATCATCGTGGGCAAGACGCTCGCGGCGGGCGTGCTGGTCATGGCCTTCCGCTATCCGCTCAACACCGCGCTCACGGTCTCGGCCAGCCTGGCGCAGATCGGCGAGTTCTCCTTCATCCTGGTCGGCCTGGGCGCTTCGCTGGGCCTGTTGCCGCCCGAGGGGCAAAGCCTGGTGCTGGCCGGCGCCCTGATCTCGATCGCGCTCAACCAGCTGGTGTTCAAGGCGGTGGAGCCGCTGCAGCACTGGATACTCGCCAAGTCGCCGCTGGCGCGCAAGCTCGAAGCGCGTGACGACCCGACCGCCGAACTGCCGGCCACCACCGACGAAAAATATTTGTCGCACCACGTGGTGCTGGTGGGCTACGGGCGGGTCGGGCGTCGCATCGCCGAGGCGCTCAAGGAAAATCACATCGCTTTTGTGGTGGCCGAGCAGAACCGCGAAGCGGTGGAGCGGCTGCGGGCACAGGGCATGGCCGCCGTGTCAGGCGACGCGGTGGAGGCCGAGGTGCTGGTGCAGGCGCACATCGCGCAGGCGCGCATGCTGGTGATTGCCACGCCCGACACGCTGGATGTGCGGCAGATGGTGGCGACGGCGCGGGCGCTCAACCCGGCCATTGAAATCGTGGTGCGCACCCACAACGAGGCCGAAGCGCGGCTGCTAGCCAGCGAGAAGGCCGGCAAGATTTTCCTCGGTGAGCATGAACTCGCGCAGTCCATGACCCGCCATGTGCTGGAGCGCTCCGGCGCGGCCGCATCGGCCACAACACCAGGCGCAAGCCCCTAGCGCTGCCTCAGGCCGTGGCCAGCGCCGTGTCCATGAAAGGCGTGATGTTTTTCATCGCGCGCGCAACGTAGTCTTCTTTTTCTCCCACGGGTGCGACGTAGTGCATCGCGCTGCGCGCTTCCTCCAGGCCCGCCAGGCGGGCAATCACCCAGGCGGCCAGGTACTGCGACGCCAGGCAGCCGCCCGCCGTGGCGACATTGCCCCTGGCCACAAAGGGCTGGTTCAGCACCTCGACACCGGCTTCCTCGACCCAGGGTTTGGTCGTCAGGTCGGTGCATGCAGGCACGCCATTGATCAAGCCTAGTTTTGCCAGCACCAGCGTGCCCGAGCACTGCGCGCCCAGCAGCTGGCGTGAGGGATCCAGCCGCAATTGCGCCATTAGGGCCGCATCGGAGACCACTTCGCGCGTGCGCATGCCGCTGCCGACGATGACCGCGTCGGCGGTGCCGGCCTCGGCAAGCGAGGCTTGCGCTTCAAGCACCACGCCGTTCATGGACCGGACGCGCGCGGCCGGGCTGGCGATGGACACCCGCCAGCCTGGGCGCTTGACCCGGTTGAGGATGCCGAGCGCGATCAGCGAGTCGAGTTCGTTGAAGCCTTCAAAGGTGAGGATGGCGATGTGCATGGTGGAGGATTCTTTGTGGTGGGTTTGGGCGCATGCCCTTAGTTTTTGGCCCTGGCGCGCAGCACGGCCGAGCGTACCAGCGCCAGCCTGTCGTTGCCGAAATACATGTCCTCGCCGACAAAAAAGGTGGGCGAACCGAAGGCGCCGCGGCGTATGGCTTCGTCGGTGTTGGCTTTGAGCTGCTCCTTGACGCCGGATGCGGTGATGCCCGCCGCAAACGCTTCAGCGTCAATGCCCACCTGGCGGCAAATGGCGGCCAGCACTTCGTCCTGCGAGATGTCTTCTTCGCGCGTGAAGTAAGCGGCGAAGGTGGCTTCAATGAACGCCAGGTAATGCGGGTTGGCCCCCGCATCCTGCGCGATCCACAGGCAGCCGCGCATGGCCTTGACGCTGTTGACCGGGAACACCTTGGGCGGGAAGGCGATCTTCAGGCCCGCTTCGCGCGCGTTGTCTTGCACGTCCTTGAGCGTATAGCGGTTTTTGGGCGTGTCCATGTCTTCACGCGCCGCGTAAATGCCCTTGTTGACGCTGTTGAAGATGCCGCCCACCAGCACCGGCTTCCAGTGGATGGTTTCCTGCAATTCGGCCGCCAGCGGCTGGATGTTGCGAAAGGCGATGTAAGTCCAGGGGCTGGAGCAGTCGAAGAAAAATTCAATCATGGTCTGTCTCTTTGTTGGAAGCATCAGAAAAACTCAGGAAACCTTGTGCGCGCCTTCGCGCACGCTTTGCGCGGTCTGCCCGAACAGGGCTTTGCGTGCCTCGTCGGTGAGGGCCGGCGCGCGCAGCTCCTTGCCCAGGTCCAGTCCGCGTCTGACGGCGGGCCTTTCAAACAGGGCGTCGTACCAGCGCTGCACGTGGGGAAACTTTTGCAGGTCCACCTGCTGGGCCTTGTGCGTACGGACCCAGGGGAAAATGGCCATGTCGGCAACGGAGTAATCGGCGCCGGCCACATGTGCGCCCGTGCGCGCCAGCTGAGCATCGAGCACGCCGTAAAGCCGGTCCACCTCTTTGCCGTAGCGCTCCATGGCGTAGGGAATTTTCTCGGGCGCATACAAAAGAAAGTGGCCGTTTTGCCCCGCCATCGGGCCCAGCCCGCCCATCTGCCACATCAGCCATTGCAGGGCCTGGTAGCGCTCGCGCAATCCCGTGGGCAGGAAGCGGCCGGTTTTTTCGGCCAGGTAGAGCAGGATGGCGCCGCTTTCAAACACCGGCACGGGGGCGCCGCCGCCGGCGGGCGCATGGTCGACGATGGCCGGCATGCGGTTGTTGGGGCTGATGGCCAAAAACTCCGGCGTGAACTGCTCACCCTTGCCGATGTTGACGGGCACCAGGCGGTAGGGCAGGCCGCATTCTTCGAGCATGATGGAAATTTTCCATCCGTTGGGCGTGGGCCAGTAGTGCAGGTCGATCATGGGGTTCTCGAGGTTCTTGAATGTTGGGACGTCAGATCAAGGATGCCAGTTGCGGGTGGTCGGCAGCGATGCGCCGGGCTTCGCTGCCCCCCGGCTCCATCATCCGGAAATCCGAAAAATCAAATCCCGGCCCGACCATACAGGCCACGAGCGTGTGGCCCGCTGTGTCTCCGGTCTTGGGCCTGGCGGCTTGCCACAACCCGGCCGCGACGACGTGCTGGGGAATGGTGGCGGCGCTCACAGGGCCCAGCATCGCGCCGTGCAGGCGGCTGTCCGCCGCGTCCCAGGTCCAGAGTTCCAGCGGCGCGCCTTCCAGGTGCACCCATACCTCGTCGGACAGCACGCGGTGCCAGCGCGAGTGCTGTGCGGCTTCGAGCAGGAAATAAATCGAGGTCAAGGCGCTGCGCGCGGGCCTGCCGTCCTGCGGCATGACCTGGCCTTCGGAGCGGAACACCTCGCGATACCAGCCGCCTTCAGGGTGGGGCTGGAGTTGCAGCTGTTCAATCAGTTGCTGCGCGCGCGGTGTGGGTGTGGAGGCGGGATGGCTGGGCTGGGGCATGAGGCGCAGTGTGCCTCAAAGCCGGGCCGGATTTCTCAGACAGCGGCGATTGCCCTTGGCCTCTGCAGGACAGGCGCTACTGCAGGGCGCTATTCGAGGTCTTCGATGGCCAGGCTGTGGTACTTCTGCGCGTAGGAAAAGGGCACCTTGCGCACCACGGTCATGATGCGCTCCGTGGTCTCCTTGTTCGGCACGGGAATCATCAGCGCATGGTGGCCCTCGCGGGCCAGGTCCACGTATTTATGGACCGTGGCGCCTTCGGTGCCGACACGCGGCAGGCGCACGTCCGAATGGCCGTCGGCGGGGCTGATGCTCTCGATGACTTCTTCCGGCGTCAGCAGCATGACACCGTCGCTGCTCACTTCCAGTTCCTGGGCCACCTGTTTGGCGTCCTCGGCGTCCGGGAACATGATGAAGGCGTAGCCGGTGGGGTAAAACGTGCCGCCCATACTGAGCATTTTTTTGGTCATTTCAAAGTGCTTCATGGCGAGTCCTTTCATGCATTGCGTTGCATCAACGAATCATTAAGGCGCGGAAACCCGGGGGGTTCCGGTCAGCGCTTACATCCTCTTCCTGTAAGACGCGGTCGTCAAGTCTGTGCCGTTGGGGGCGCGTGGGGTTTCCCCCTTCAAGCAAGGGCCGCGGAACCGGCTTTGCCGGGGCATAGGCGTAGCGCCCCCTAGGGGGCAGAGAGCCACACGCAGTGGGCGAACGTGGGGGCTCTTCTTTTCAAGCAGGGGCCGCGGAACCGGCTTTGCCGGGCCGCAGGCGCAGCGCCCCCTCGGGGGGCAGCGCATTACACGAAGTGAAAAGCGTGGGGGCTACAAGTCTTCGAGCTTGATCGTCGGCTCGGCCATCACGCGCACCGTGCTTTGCAGCCCGCGCAGGATCTGGTTGGCAAAAAAGCTGCTCTGGGTGTCCGGCTCCAGCGCCGCCACCACCAGGTTGGCCATGGGCTGGTTGAGCGGCACGTAGTAGCTGCCGCGCGGCACGTCGACCACGCCGCGCGTCAGGCTGACCTGCACCTTGATGATGGCGTTGCCGTCGGCGATTGCGCCGCGCACGTCCTGGCGTTCGCCCGAGGTGCTGGCGGTCTCGCGGTAGCTGTCGCCCAGCATGGAGCCCTGTTCGGCAACGCGCATGACCTGCACGCCGTGCAGCCGCAGCCGGTCGACCGCCACGGTGGAGGCTGCCGACAGCCAGTAACCGCAGGGGCGGGCCCGCGCTTTCAGGGTGCGCAGCGCCAGCGCCGAATCCCAGTCCACGTTGACGGCCTTGTCGGCGCCGGTGACCGGGTCCAGCATCAGCAGTTCGTACTGGGCGGCGGTGGGGCCGGCTTCGATGACGGCCTGCTCCTTGCAGGCCTGGGCGCTGACTTCCTTGTCGAGGTAGGGGCGCAGCTGGTGCAGTTCATTGGCGCGCTGGGCGGTGCTGGCCAGCACGCTGGTGATCGCGGTGACCTGGGTGTGCACCCGCCGCTGGATGTGCAGGCGGCCTATGCCGACGCCGCGCGTTTCGATCAGCAGGCTGACGGCGTTTTTCAGGCCGTTCACGTTGCGGCCGGTGTCGGGCTGCGTGCCGCCCATGGAGATTTTTTTGTCGGCCAGGTCGCTGGACGTGGTGTAGTACCACTCGCTGCTGAGGTTCTGGCTCTTGAGCGCGGCCAGCATCGGGCGGCGGTACCACTCTTCGGCGGCCTTGGTCAAAAACTCGGGCAAGTTGGCCGTTGTGGCGTACTGGAACAGCGCGTCGAACTTCTGCACCGTGCCGAATTTCTGCAGGAAGCGGCCCACCACCGTGTATTCATGGGCGTCGACCACCACGGTCGGGTTGTAGTCGCGGGCCAGCCGGGCCAGGGCCTGGGCCTCGGGCGTGTTGAGCAGCAGGTGGTCGCGGTTCATGTCCAGCCCGCCGCTGGTGGCGCGCTGGTCGCCGGCGGCGCCGTCGGGATTGCCGCGCGGAACGATGACCACGTTGATGCGCTCCAGCACCGGCTGCAGCAGGCCCTGGGCGAGTTCACGGGCGATCACCAGCAGCGCCTCGCTGCCGGCGGGCTCGTCGCCGTGCTGCTGGCCGACCAGCAGCACCGTGGGTTTGCCCGCTGCCTGCATGACGGCGGGGTCCGTGCCGCCGGCACGGGTCAAGACCAGCGCTTCCAGTGTCTCGCCGCGTTGCGAGCGGCCTATGGGCAACACGCTGGCCCGGATGCCCGGCGTGCGCGTGGCGGCCGCCGCCTGTTCACGCAGCCAGGCCTGGATTTCGGCCTGGGTGGTGAAGGCGCTGCGGCCGGCTTGCAGGCCGGGGGTGCTGTAGCTCACCGATGGCGCCGGGAAGCGGGCGGCCACCGCTGCGCTGTAGGGGGCGGGCGTGTCGGCTTGAGGGGCAGACGGGAAAGGCTGCGCGGCCGGCGCGACGGGCGTCACCTGCACGGCTGCGGGCGGAGTCGCTGCGGAAGGGCGCTGGGCGGCCGGCGCGGGGGCCGTGACGGCGGCAGGTTGGCCGGGCGGTGTCCAGGGCGGCAGCGGAACCGAGCTGCAGGCGGCCAGCAGAGCCAGCGGCGCCAGCAGCGCGAGCGGGCGCAGGCCGTGAATACGCGAGGCGGGAAACTGTGTCTTGGATGATTGCGGCAGGGTGGTCGTCATGGATTTTCTGCGCCTCAAGCGTGGCCGGGGGCTATGGATGGACCGCTCATGTTACCCGCCTTGCACGACCCGCGGCGCGCCGGTTTGCTCCGCCGCCACAGTGCCGTGGGCCTGCTTCGTGTTTTCCTACATGACGCCTCCGGAGCGTCCCACACCAAGCCCATTGCGCACCGCCTAAATTGGCTCAGCGGTCGGCTTCTGGCGGCCGCCTTCATTTGTAAAGCCGATAAACCGACGACCAACCCCAAGAGGAAGCCCATGAGCAAAGCACCCGCGAAAAAACACGATGCCGTCGACCTGCTCGACGCCGACCACATCGCCGTCAAGAAACTTTTCACGGCTTACAAAAAGCTGTGTGACGGCAATGCGCCCGCCGAAGACAAGCGCGAAGTCGCCGACCAGATCTGCCAGGAACTGACGGTGCACGCGCAGATTGAAGAGGAAATCTTCTATCCCCAGGTCCGGGCGGCCATCAATGACGACCCGCTGCTTGACGAGGCCGAAGTGGAGCACGCCACGGCCAAGGACCTGATCGCGCAAATTTCGGGCATGGACCCCGAAGACGACCTGTATGACGCCCGGGTTACGGTGCTGGGTGAATACATAGACCACCACGTCAAGGAAGAGCGTGAGGAAATTTTCCTCAAGGCCCGCAAGTCCGAGCTGGACCTGGTGGCCCTGGCCGAGGAGCTCAGCCAGCGAAAAATGGAGCTGATGGACGAGCTCAAGACCGCCCATGCCTAGCATCCGGCGGCCGGCGTCCCGGCGGGAAAGCGCTTCTTAGACCCTGCACCGGCGCCGGGAGCGCCCTTTCTGGGAAAATGGGGCATGTCCGTCCCGTTTTCCCCTGCCAGCCTCTCCGGTGTTCCCGTTTCGGCGTCCAGCCATCCCTGGCGCCTGAGCGTGGCGCCCATGATGGACTGGACCGACAGGCATTGCCGGCATTTTCACCGGCTGCTGTCGCGCCATGCCTTGCTGTACACCGAGATGGTGACCACGGGCGCCTTGATCCACGGCGACGTGGAGCGCCATTTGCGCTTCAATGCCGAAGAGCATCCCGTGGCGCTGCAACTGGGTGGCAGCGAACCCGCGGACCTGGCGCGTTGCGCCCAGTTGGGTGAGCAATGGGGCTATGACGAAATCAACCTCAACTGCGGTTGCCCCAGCGAACGTGTGCAGCGCGGGGCTTTCGGCGCCTGCCTGATGGCCGAGCCGCAACTGGTGGCCGACTGCGTCAAGGCCATGGTCGACGTGGTGGACGTGCCGGTCACGGTCAAGCACCGCATCGGTATCGACAAGGGTGAAAGTTACGAGTTCGTGCGCGACTTCGTCGGCACCGTCAGCGAGGCCGGCTGCAAGGTCTTTATCGTGCATGCCCGCAACGCCTGGCTCAAGGGCCTCTCGCCCAAGGAGAACCGCGAGGTGCCGCCGCTGCGCTATGAACTCGTGCACCGCCTCAAGAAGGAATTCCCGCAACTGGTGATCTGCATCAACGGCGGCATCAACACGCAGGAGGAAGTGGCCGGGCATTTAGCCGCACTCGACGGCGTGATGATAGGCCGCGAGGCCTATCACAACCCCTGGTGGCTGGCCTCCTGGGACAACGCTTTCTTTGGCGCCGCCGAATCCCCTCTGACCCGTGAAGCCGTGGAAGCACAGATGTGCGACTACATGGTGCGCGAGGCCGCCGAGCACGGCACGCCCAAGAGCGCGATCTCGCGCCACATGCTGGGCTTGCGCAACGGCCTGCCCGGCGCGCGGCGCTGGCGCCAGGTCTGGAGCGATCACCGCCTGCGCGACATGCCGCCGCATGCCGTGATGGCGCTGGCGCATGAAATGCCGTCCTCATCGCCTTCGGTGCTTGCCGATGCCACCGCCATGGCCGATGCCTGATTCCGCGCAAAAACAGGCACGCCAGGCGCTGGCCCTGCTCTGGCTGGTGCCGGCGCTCTGGACGGTCAACTACATCGTGGCGCGCAAGGCGCCGGGCGTGATCGGTCCCTACCTGCTGGCCTTCGGGCGCTGGGGCCTGGCGGCGCTGTTTTTGCTGGTGCTCACCCGGTCGGAGCTGTGGCGCCAGCGCGGCCACATCGCCAAGGTGTGGTGGCAGTACCTGGTGCTGGGCACCCTGGGCATGGTGATCTGCGGCGCCTGGGTCTACCAGGGCGCGCGCTCCACCGGTGCGATGAACATCGCGCTTATTTATGCGGCGTCGCCGGTGCTGATAGGACTGGGCGCGGTGATCTGGCTCGGTGAGCGCCTGGGCTTGCGCCAGGGCCTGGGCGTGGTGCTGGCCATTGCCGGTGTGGTGCACGTCGTGGTCAAAGGCCAGTGGACAGCGCTGGCCGGTGTGCAGTTCTCGGCGGGAGACCTGTGGATCGTGGCCGCCACGGTGTCCTGGGCGGCTTATGCCTTGCTGCAAAAGCAGTGGCCCAGCCCGCTCGGCGCCACGGCCCGCCTGGCGGCCATCTGCATAGGCGGCACGCTGGTGCTGGTCCCCTTGACGGCCTGGGAGATGTCGCGAGCAGACGCGTTGCCCTTGAGCGGCTACGGCCTGCTGCTGATCGTGGTGGCCGCGATCGTGCCGGGGCTGGGCGCCTACTGGATTTACGGCTGGGCGCAGAAAATCCTCGGCGCCAGCCGTGTAGCGGTGTCGCTTTACCTGGGCCCTCTGTATGCGGCGCTGGCCGCCTGGGGTGTACTGGGCGAACCGTTGGGCTGGCACCACGCGATAGGTGCCGCATTGATCTTGCCTGGGGTATTTTTTGTAACGGGCGTCGGCAAGGGGCTGACTAAAAAACATTCAAGGCCGATACTGACAAAAGGCGCTTGAAATTGCTGACACACGTTGGCGGTTTCAGCTTGCGGCCTCGCTGCCCGTTCATGAAATGCGCGTGCATGAGCCTTGCTTTTTTCATGCGACCCGGCTTGTGGTGCTGATACCGGTGGGCGGATTTCTTCTTCAGTAAATCAGCCTGTAGCTGCTTGATTTCCTGAGCGCACAGCTATTGAAAACATAGCAACGCCATCGAGGCGACAGGCTCGATGCGCACCGAGGCCTGCATGAGCACATGCACATACACATCTTCCGGTTTCTTTAAAAAAATTGACTGTACGTATTCGCGCATTTGGAAAATAATGGAGTTGATTGTTCATTGGAACTTTCCATTGATGCTGCGGTCTATCACTCACTCGATGTGAGACAACAGTTCGATGCATAGCGCGGAATCCGGAGCGGATTTTCATCACGGGCCAGGGTTCCTTCGGTTCCCGCGCGTATAGGAGGATTTATGGATGTCGTCCGTAATTTTCTGACGCGTTATGAACAGACGCGAGAAGAGGAACTGTCCATCGAGGACTACCTCGACGCCTGCAAGCGCAGTCCTCTCGTCTACGCCACCGCGGCCGAGCGCATGCTCGCCGCGATCGGCGAACCCGAGCTGCTGGACACCCGGCATGACCAGCGCCTGTCGCGCCTGTTCGGCAACAAGGTCATCAAGATCTATCCGGCATTCCGGGACTTCTACGGCCTTGAGGACCCCATCGAGCAGGTGGTTTCCTACTTTCGCCATGCGGCGCAGGGCCTGGAAGAGAAAAAGCAGATCCTCTACCTGCTGGGCCCGGTGGGCGGCGGCAAGTCGTCGATCGCCGAGCGGCTCAAACAGCTGATGGAGCAAGTGCCTTTTTATGCCTTGAAGGGTTCGCCCGTCAACGAGTCGCCGCTCAGCCTGTTCAACAATGCCGAGGACGCTCCCCTGCTCGAATCCCAGTACGGCATTGCGCCGCGCTACCTGCAGCGGGTGATGTCGCCGTGGGCGGTCAAGCGCCTTGAGGAATACGGCGGCGACATCCGCCGTTTCCGCGTGGTCAAGCGTTTTCCTTCCATCCTGAAGCAGTGCGCGATCTCCAAGACCGAGCCCGGCGACGAAAACAACCAGGACATTTCTTCGCTGGTTGGCAAGATCGACATCCGCAAGCTGGAAACCTATGCCCAGGACGATCCGGACGCCTACAGCTATTCCGGCGGGCTGTGCCTGGCCAACCAGGGCCTGCTGGAGTTTGTCGAGATGTTCAAGGCGCCGATCAAGGTGCTGCACCCCTTGCTGACCGCCACCCAGGAGGGCAACTTCAAGGGCACCGAAGGCTTTGGCGCGATTCCCTTCGACGGCATCGTGATGGCGCATTCCAACGAAAGCGAATGGAAGGCGTTCAAGAACAACAGGAACAACGAGGCTTTCCTGGACCGGATCTACATCGTCAAGATTCCGTACTGCTTGCGCGTTTCGGAAGAAGTGAAGATTTATGAAAAACTGATCCACAACTCGTCGCTGCACAACGCCATTTGCTCCCCCGGCACCTTGAAAATGATGGCGCAGTTCGCCGTGCTGACGCGCCTCAAGGAGCCCGAGAGCTCCAGCATCTTCAGCAAGCTGCAGGTGTATGACGGTGAAAACCTCAAGGACACCGATCCGAAAGCCAAGAGCTACCAGGAGTACCGCGACTACGCGGGGGTCGATGAGGGGATGAACGGCATCTCGACGCGCTTTGCTTTCAAGATTTTGTCCAAGGTGTTCAACTTCGACTCCACCGAGATCGCGGCCAACCCGGTGCACCTGATGTATGTACTGGAGCAGCAGATCGAGCGCGAACAGTTCCCGCCTGAAACCGAGCAGAAGTACCTGGCCTACATCAAGGAAATCCTGGCCATGCGTTACGCCGAGTTCATCGGCAAGGAAATCCAGACCGCCTACCTGGAGTCGTATTCGGAGTACGGGCAGAATATTTTCGACCGCTACGTGACCTACGCCGACTTCTGGATCCAGGACCAGGAATACCGCGACACCGATACCGGGGAAATCTTCGACCGCTCGTCGCTCAATGCCGAACTCGAAAAAATCGAGAAACCGGCCGGCATCAGCAACCCGAAAGACTTCCGCAACGAGATCGTCAATTTTGTGTTGCGCGCACGGGCCAACAACGCGGGCAAGAACCCGGTCTGGACCAGCTATGAAAAGCTGCGCACCGTGATCGAGAAAAAAATGTTCTCGAACACCGAAGACCTGTTGCCGGTGATTTCATTCAATGCCAAGGCCAGCGCGGACGAGCAGCAAAAGCACGAGGATTTCGTCAACCGCATGGTCGCCAAGGGGTATACCACGCGGCAGGTCCGCTTGTTGTGCGACTGGTACCTGCGTGTACGCAAGAGTTCCTGAGGCCCGCGGCGCGCCGTGGCGGGCGCGTCATGTGTATGTGACCGGAGATCACCGTGCTCCAGCAAGTCATTGACAGGCGCTTGTCGGGAAAGAACAAGTCCATCGGCAACCGCGAGCGGTTTCTGCGCCGCTTCCGCGAGCAGATACGCGATACCGTGCGCCGTGCCGTCGCGGGTCGCAGCATCCACGACATCGAGCAGGGCGAAGACGTCACCGTGCCGCGGCGAGACGTTTACCAGCCGGTGTTTGGGCACACCGGCGGCACACGCGAGACCGTGCACCCCGGAAACCGCGAATACGTGCGCGGTGATCGCATCGCGCGGCCCCCAGGCGGCAGCGGCGGCGGCTCGGGCGGCGAGGCCAGCCCCGACGGTGAGGGTGAGGACGACTTTGTCTTTCGCATCACGCGCGAAGAGTTCATGCAGTACTTCTTCGATGATCTTGCGCTGCCCGACCTCATACGCACCCAGCTTCTCCCCGATGCGCCGGAGTGGAAATCCCGCCGTGCCGGTTTCATCTCGGACGGAACGCCGACCAACCTGCACGTGGTGCGTTCGCTGCGGGTCGCGCTCAGCCGGCGCATCGCCATAGGCGGGGAGACGCGGCGGCAGGTGCATGAGCTCGAGGCGCAGCTGGCGCTGGCCCTGCGCGACGCGCCGGATCTGCCCGACGAGATTCTTTCCTTGAGGACGCAGATAGACACGCTTCGCCGGCGCCTCAAGACCATTCCCTTTTTCGATCCTTTCGACCTGCGTTACCGCAACCGGGTCAGGGTGCCGCAGCCCACCTCCAAGGCGGTCATGTTTTGCCTGATGGACGTCTCGGGTTCCATGGATGAAACGCGCAAGGACATCGCCAAGCGGTTTTTTATCCTGCTGTACCTGTTCCTCCGGAAACATTACGAAAAGACCGACGTCATCTTCATTCGCCATCACACCCAGGCCACCGAAGTGTCCGAAGATGAATTCTTCCAGTCCACCGAGACCGGCGGCACCGTGGTGTCCAGCGCGCTGGCCTTGATGCACCAGATCATCCAGGAGCGCTACCCCCCCGGCGACTGGAACATCTATGGCGCCCAGGCTTCGGACGGCGATAACTGGCACCAGGATTCGGCGCGCTGCCGTGAACTGCTGGTCAACAAGCTGCTGCCCGTGTCGCGCTATTTCGCCTATGTCCAGGTGGGCGAGGAAGACCAGAACCTCTGGGAAGAGTACACCCAGGTGCAGGAGGCCAACCGGAACTTTGCGATGCGCAAGGTGGGCGGCGCGGACGAGATATTCCCGGTGTTCAGGGAGTTGTTCAAAAAAGGCGTCAAGCCATGACAAAGACCGCAAAAAAAACTGCCGAGGTAGCTGCCCCTGGCTTGTCCGGCACCGGGCGCCGGCATGCCTGCCTGCCCAGCCCGTCCGACTGGTCCTTCGAGTTGATCGAGCTCTACCACGGTGAGATTGCGCGAAAGGCAAAGTCCTTCGGCCTGGACACCTACCCGGTGCAGCTCGAGGTCATCACCGCCGAGCAGATGATTGACGCCTATGCGTCGGTGGGCATGCCGGTGAACTACCGGCACTGGTCCTTCGGCAAGCAGTTCATCTCGACGGAAAAAAATTACCGGCGCGGCCAGATGGGGCTGGCCTACGAGGTCGTGATCAATTCCAACCCTTGCATCGCCTACCTGATGGAAGAAAACACCATGCCCATGCAGGCGCTGGTGATGGCGCACGCCTGCTACGGCCACAACTCCTTCTTCAAAGGCAACTACCTGTTCCAGATGTGGACCGACGCTGCGGCCATCGTGGACTACTTGGTGTATGCGCGAGCCTACATTGCCGAGTGTGAGGAGCGCCACGGCTGGGAGGCGGTCGAGCAGTTGCTGGATTCCTGCCATGCCCTGATGAGCCACGGCGTGGACCGCTACCAGCGTTCGCAGAAGCTGTCGCTGGCGGAGGAAGAAGCCCGCCGCAAGGACCGCGAGGCCTATCTGCAGCAGCAGCTCAATGACCTGTGGCGCACGGTGCCCAAGCCGGCCGACAAGCCGGCCGAAAAAACGAGTCGCCGTTTTCCGCCGGAGCCGCAGGAAAACATTCTGTATTTCATCGAGAAAAACGCGCCCCTGCTGGAGCCCTGGCAACGCGAGGTGATCCGCATCGTGCGCAAGATCGGCCAGTATTTTTACCCGCAGCGCCAGACGCAGATCATGAACGAGGGCTGGGCCACTTTCTGGCATTACACGCTGCTCAATTCGCTGTATGACGAAGGCTTGCTGACCGACGGCTTCATGATCGAATGCCTGCGATCCCACACCAACGTCATTTACCAGCCGCCGGTAACGCATCCGGGCTACAACGGCGTCAACCCCTACGCGCTGGGGTTTGCGATGTTCAGCGACCTCAAGCGCATCTGCGAGTCCCCCACGGAAGAAGACCGGCAGTGGCTGCCGGATGTGGCCGGCTCCAACTGGCTGGAGACGCTGGACTACGCGATGCGGCATTTCCGCGATGAAAGCTTCATCGGGCAATACCTTTCGCCGCGCCTGATACGCGAATTTCGCCTTTTTTCAGTGGTGGATGACGCGAGCAGGTCCGAGCTTGAGGTGGCGGCCATCCATGACGATGCCGGCTACCGGCACGTGCGCGAGGCGCTGTCGCGCCAGCATGACCTGAATTACCGCGAACCGAACATACAGGTCTGGGACGTGGACGTGCGCGGGAACCGTTCGCTGACCTTGCGCCACAGCCGCCACAACGACCGGACGCTGACGGATGACGTCCAGGAGGTGATCAAGCACATCGCGAGCCTGTGGGGTTTTCGCGTGCAGCTTGAAAGTGTGGACAAGCACGGCAAGGTGGTGCAGCACTGGGAGGCGCTGCCGCAGGCCTGATGCCTCGGGCAGCGAGCCGATCTCAGCCCGCGGCTTCCAGCCCGTTCCTGAAATGTTCGCGCATGCGCTGCGCGGTGCCGTCGGCGTCGCGCGCGGCCAGCGCCTGCATGATGGCGCGGTGCTCGGCCAGGGATTCTTCGATGCGGCCGCTTTTGAGCAGCGAATTGTGGCGGTTGAGCTTCATCACCTTGCGCAGGTCGGCCACCATCTGGTCGCGCCAGCGGTTGTTGGCGATCTCCAGCAGGCGCATGTGAAAGGCCTCGTTGATCTCGAAAAAGCGTTCGCGGTTGCCGACGGCTTTTTCGAGTTCCTCATGCAGGCCCTGCAGCTCCTGGAGCTGCGACGGGGTCGCCTGGGCGGCCACCACGCCGGCCGCGTCGCTTTCCAGCAGGGAGAGCAGGTGGTAGACGTCGGCCAGGTCGCGTTCGGAGACTTCCGTCACGTAAGCGCCGCGCCGTACCTTCATGGTGACCAGGCCCTCGGTGGCGAGCACCTTGAGGGCCTCGCGCAGCGGCGTGCGGCTGATGCCGTATTCCTCGGCCAGCTTGAGTTCGTCTATCCAGCTGCCCGGCGCCAGTTCGCGGTTGAAAATGCGCTGGCGCAAAAGCTCGGCGACTTCTTCATAAAGCGCTCGGGGAGTCAGGGACACGGCGGCCATGGACATAGGGTGTTTTTAGTGGGTAAGGCGAGCTCGGGGCGCGCTGCTTCCTGTCAGCGCTACAGGCATCTTACTCGAAACTGAATTTTGCATCAATAATTATAAATGATGTAAACTTGGAGCGATCACGAATCCCATCTCCAGGGTCCTGGTGTGCATCGCCAGCCTCTGCAGATCCTGTTACGGTAAACATTCCATGTCCAAGCGTCCTCTCGAACCTGAATTTCCCGCCGCCAGCCTGGAAGCCTGGGCCAAAGCGGCCGCCAAGTCGGCCCCCGGCGGCGACCTGGATGCGCTGAACTGGCAGACGCCGGATGGCATCAGCGTCAAGCCGCTGTACACCGCCGAAGACACTAAAGACCTTCCCCATACCAACACGCTGCCGGGTTTCGAGCCTTTCATCCGCGGCCCGCAGGCCACCATGTATGCGGTGCGCCCCTGGACGATCCGCCAGTACGCGGGCTTTTCCACGGCCGAGGAATCGAATGCCTTCTACCGCAAGGCGCTGGCCGCCGGCGGGCAGGGCGTGTCGGTGGCGTTCGACCTGGCCACGCACCGCGGCTACGACAGCGATCACCCGCGCGTGACCGGCGACGTGGGCAAGGCCGGTGTGGCGATTGACTCGGTCGAGGACATGAAGATACTGTTCGACCAGATCCCGCTGGACAAAGTCAGCGTCTCCATGACCATGAACGGCGCGGTGCTGCCGGTGCTGGCCGGCTATGTGGTCGCGGCCGAAGAGCAGGGCGTGAGCCAGGACAAATTGAGCGGAACCATACAGAACGACATCCTCAAGGAGTTCATGGTCCGCAACACCTATATCTTCCCGCCCCAGCCCAGCATACGCATCATCGGCGACATCATTGAATACACGGCGCAGAACATGCCGAAGTTCAACTCGATCTCGATCTCGGGCTACCACATGCAGGAAGCCGGCGCCAACCAGGCGCTGGAACTGGCCTTCACGCTTGCCGACGGCAAAGAATATGTGAAGACCGCACTGGGCAAGGGCCTGGACGTGGACGAATTCGCCGGACGCCTGAGCTTCTTCTGGGCCATCGGCATGAACTTCTACCTCGAAGTCGCCAAGATGCGTGCCGCCCGTTTGCTGTGGTGCCGCATCATGAAGGGCTTCAATGCCAAGAGCCCCAAGAGCCTGATGCTGCGCACGCACTGCCAGACCTCCGGCTGGAGCCTGACCGAGCAGGACCCCTACAACAACGTGGTGCGCACCACCATAGAAGCCATGGCTGCTGTGTTTGGCGGCACGCAGAGCCTGCACACCAACTCATTCGATGAAGCGATTGCGCTGCCCACCGAGTTCAGTGCCCGCATCGCCCGCAACACCCAGCTCATCATCCAGGAAGAAACCCACATCCCCCACGTGATAGACCCCTGGGCCGGCAGCTACATGATGGAAAAACTCACCCAGGACATGGCCGATGCCGCCTGGGCCATCATTGAAGAAGTCGAAGCCATGGGCGGGATGACCAAGGCCGTCGACAGCGGCTGGGCCAAACTCAAGATCGAAGCAGCCGCGGCGGAAAAGCAGGCGCGCATTGACAGCGGCAAAGACGTCATCGTCGGCGTCAACAAATACAAGCTCAAGACCGAAGACGCCATCGAATCGCGCGACATCGACAACGTGGCCGTGCGCGATGGGCAAATCACTCGCCTGAAAGCCATCAAGGCCAAACGCGACAGCGCGGCGGTGCAGGCCGCGCTGGACGCCTTGACGGCCGCCGCCGAAAATAACAGCGGCAACCTGCTGGACCTCAGCATCAAGGCCGTGCGCCTGCGCGCCACGGTGGGTGAGGTCAGCGATGCGCTCGAGAAAGTTTACGGGCGCCACCGCGCCGATACACAAAAGGTGACCGGTGTGTACGCTGCCGCTTATGACTCCGCCGAAGGCTGGGAAACCCTGAAGACCGAGATCAACGCTTTTGCCGAAGCGCAGGGCCGCCGCCCCCGCGTGATGATTTCCAAGCTGGGCCAGGACGGCCACGACCGCGGCGCCAAGGTGGTGGCCACGGCCTTCGCAGACCTGGGCTTCGACGTGGACATGGGCCCGCTGTTCCAGACACCCGAAGAGTGCGCCCGCCAGGCGATTGAAAACGACGTGCATGCGGTAGGTGTCTCCACGCTGGCGGCCGGCCACAAGACGCTGGTGCCGGCCATCATCGCCGAGCTCAAGAAGCAGGGCGCCGACGACATCATCGTGTTTGTCGGCGGCGTGATTCCGCGGCAGGACTACGAAATGCTGTACGAAGCCGGCGTGAAAGGCATCTACGGCCCAGGTACGCCGATTCCTGCCAGCGCCAAGGACGTGCTGGAACAGATTCGCGCCGCTGTTGCGAAGTGAGCCCGCGGTGACGGACATCAGTTTGCGCCTGTCTCTGCAGCCGGTGCTTGCCGGCGACTTCGAGGACATGCTGGCCTTGCGCATAGAGGCGATGCGGCCCAGCCTGGAGCGCGTCGGCCGCTTTGACCTTACGCGTTCGCGCGAGCGCTTGTCAGCGGGGTTCTTTCCGCAGTACATGCAACACATCCTGCTTGATGGCGAGCGCGTGGGTTTTTTTACGCTCAAATCCGAAGGCGAGGCGGCCCTGCGGCTTGACCATCTTTACCTGCGCAGCAAGGCCAGCGGCCAGGGCATAGGCGCCTGGGTGCTCGGCCAGGTGCTGGCCCAGGCGCGCGAACGCGGCCTGGCTGTCAGGCTGACCGCGCTGAAAGAAAGCGATGCCAACCGCTTCTACTTGCGCCACGGCTTTGTGCTGCAAGGCGAAGAGGGCGTGGACCTGCACTACGAATGGCCCGCGATGGAGCGCGTGGCGTGATGGCCGCGCCTGATTTCCTCCAGGCCATCATGGGCCCGGACGCAATGGTCCAGCGCCGCGCCATCGCCAAGGCCATCACGCTGCTGGAGTCCACCCGCGCCGACCACCGCGCCCAGGGCGACGAGTTGCTGACGGCTTTGCTGCCCCACACCGGCAAGGCCATGCGCCTGGGCATCAGCGGGGTGCCCGGGGTCGGCAAGTCCACCTTCATCGAAGTGTTGGGCCTGCACCTGATCGCGCAAGGCCACCGCGTCGCGGTGCTCACCGTCGATCCTTCCTCTTCCGTCTCGGGCGGCTCCATCCTGGGCGACAAGACCCGCATGGAAAAGCTCTCGGTCCATGAGCGCGCCTACATCCGGCCCAGCCCCTCCAGCGGCAACCTGGGCGGCGTGGCCGAGAAGACGCGCGAGGCCATGCTGGTCTGTGAAGCCGCCGGCTACGACGTGGTGATCGTCGAAACCGTCGGCGTGGGCCAGAGCGAAACCGCCGTCGCCAACATGACCGATATGTTTGTGCTGATGCAGCTGCCCAACGCCGGCGACGACCTGCAGGCGATCAAGAAGGGCGTGATGGAGCTAGCTGACCTGGTCATCATCAACAAGGCCGACATCGACGCCGACGCGGCCATGCGGGCCGAAGCGCAGATCACCTCGGCGATGCGCCTGTTCGGCTTGGTCAACAACGCCATGGACAGCGCGCAGGCCGCCAACTTCGACAAGAACTGGCATCCGCAGGTGATCCAGCTCAGCGCGCTGCATAACAAAGGCGTGGACGTCTTCTGGGAAGCCGTGACGCAGTTCAAGGCTTTGCAGGCTGCCAACGGCCGCCTGGCCGCCCGGCGCCAGCAGCAGTCGCTCTCCTGGATGTGGGAGCGCATAGATGCCGGCCTCAAGCAGGCTTTTCGCCAGGACCCTCAGGTGCGCGAGCGCCTGCCCGGCCTGCTGGCCGAGGTGGCACGTGGCGAAGTCGCGGCCTCGACAGCCGCCCGTAGTTTGCTGGCGCTCGCCGCCAAGGGATGGGACCGATGAAGAAGATCGTCATCCTCTGCGTTCTGCTTTTGCAGGCCTGCCTGGCCTGGGCGGGTGGCATGGTCGCCGGTGAGCCTCAGAGCTTTGTTTTCACGGACAAGGGCTATTTCGCGGACAAACCGGTCACCGTGCATTACTACAAGGCACGCAGCGCCGGCCCCGATGCCAGGGTAATGATGGTGATCCATGGCGCGGAGCGCCAAGGTTCCCGCATGCGTGACAACTGGATGCCTTTTGCCGAGAAAAACAAGCTGATCGTGCTGGCCCCGGAATTCGACGAGGCGCGTTTCTCCTCCAGGCTGTTCAACATGGGCGGCATCGAAAGCCGCGACCGCAGTCAGTGGTCTTTCCAGATCATCGAACATCTTTTTGACTTCGTCCGTGCCGAGGAAAGGCTCACTGCACCCGATTACCTGCTCTTCGGCCACTCGGCCGGCGGGCAGTTCGTGCATCGCTTCATGCTGCTGACGGATGCGCCCCGCGTCTCCGTCGCCGTGGCGGCCAATGCCGGCAGTTACACCATGCCCCGCTACCCAGCCCTGATGGACGACAAGTTTCCTTACGCGCTGGACGAGAGCATCGTCAGCCCCGACAAACTCAAGCAGGTTTTTGCGCGCAAACTTGTCGTGCTGCTTGGCGAGGCCGATATCCAGACCGACGCGGCCAACCTTCCCAAGGCCAGGCAGGCCACGGCACAGGGCGTAAACCGGTTTGAGCGCGGCTCCAACTTCTTCGCGCAGGCTACCGCGCAGGCGCAGAAGCTGGGCACACCGCTGGCCTGGGAGCGCGTCACCGTGCCGGGTGTGGGGCACGACTCGCGCCGCATGAGCCAGGCCGCTGCGCGCCTTTTGTTTGATTCAACCAAGTAAGTTTTCACTGTCGACATTGCGGAACACACCATGCAAGAAATCCTTGAACAACTCGAAAAGAAACGCGCCGCGGCCCGCCTGGGCGGCGGTCAGAAGCGCATAGACGCGCAGCACGGCAAAGGCAAGCTGACGGCGCGCGAGCGGCTTGAGCTGCTGCTGGATGAAGGCACGTTTGAAGAATGGGACATGTTCGTCGAGCATCGCTGCACCGACTTCGGCATGCAGGACAACAAGATTCCCGGCGACGGTGTGGTCACCGGCTACGGCATGATCAACGGCCGCCTTGTGTTTGTCTTCAGCCAGGATTTCACGGTGTTCGGCGGTGCCTTGAGCGAAGCCCACGCCGAGAAGATCTGCAAGGTCATGGACCAGGCCATGAAGGTGGGCGCGCCCGTCATCGGGCTCAACGACTCGGGTGGCGCCCGCATCCAGGAAGGCGTGGCCTCGCTGGGCGGCTATGCCGACGTGTTCCAGCGCAACGTGATGGCCAGCGGGGTGATTCCGCAGATCAGCATGATCATGGGGCCCAGCGCGGGCGGCGCGGTGTATTCGCCGGCCATGACCGACTTCATCTTCATGGTCAAGGACAGCTCCTATATGTTTGTCACGGGGCCCGAGGTCGTCAAGACCGTGACCCACGAGGAAGTGACCGCCGAGGAGCTTGGCGGCGCCACCACCCACACCACGCGCAGCGGCGTGGCCGACCTGGCATTCGAAAACGACGTCGAGGCGCTGCTGATGTTGCGCCGCCTCTACAACTACCTGCCGCTGAACAACCGCGAAAAAGCACCGGTTCGCCCTAGCGCCGATCCGGCTGGCCGCATGGACCTGAGCCTGGACACGCTAGTGCCGGAAAACCCGAACAAGCCGTACGACATGAAGGAACTCATCGTCAAGACGGTGGACGACGGCGATTTTTTCGAAATCCAGCCCGAATACGCGAAGAACATCATCATCGGTTTTGCGCGCATGGAAGGGCAGACCGTGGGCATCGTCGCCAACCAGCCCCTGGTGCTGGCCGGCTGCCTGGACATCAAGAGTTCCATCAAGGCCGCGCGTTTTGTGCGCTTTTGCGATGCCTTCAACATCCCGGTGATCACCTTTGTCGACGTGCCCGGTTTCATGCCCGGCACCAGCCAGGAATACGGCGGCATCATCAAGCACGGCGCCAAGCTGCTGTACGCCTACGCCGAGTGCACCGTGCCCAAGATCACGGTGATCACGCGCAAGGCCTACGGCGGCGCCTACGACGTGATGGCGTCCAAGCATCTGCGCGGCGATGTCAACTTCGCCTGGCCCAACGCGGAGATCGCGGTGATGGGTGCCAAGGGCGCGGTGGAAATCATCTTCCGTGAAGACAAGGGCGACCCGGCCAAGCTGGCCGCCAAAGAGGCCGAATACAAGGCGCGCTTCGCCAACCCCTTTGTGGCCGGTGCGCGCGGCTTTATCGACGACGTGATCCTGCCGCACGAAACCCGCAAGCGCATCTGCCGCTCGCTGGTCATGCTGCGCGACAAAAAGATCGAGAACCCGTGGCGCAAGCACGGGAACATCCCGCTGTAAGCCATGTCCGGAATTTCCGCCTTGGACATTTCTGCTTCGACACCCAGCAGCTACCGTGCGGGGACCATGCGTTGGCTGCAGCTGGCGATCGGCCTCCTGTTGCTGGTCGACTGCCTTTACCTCGTGACGGTCAAGGTCACGCACCTCGGCGTGATCGTGCCGGCAGTCATCGCGACGGTGCTGATCGCGCTTTCATTGTTCGCCGAACGTTGGCATAGGTGGCTGCGCGAACGCCGCTGGCGATGGTTCGCCTGGCGGCTGGTACTCACCGGGTTCTTCCTGTGGCTGGCCTCCTTGCTGGTCTTTTTTGTCGTCCTGCAGCGGCTGCAGCCTTCGGCTGCGGGAGATGCCGATCCGCGGGTCATCGTGGTTCTCGGCTCAAGCACGCCGAACGGGCAAGCCTCCCCGACCCTGGCGGAGCGCCTCAAACTGGCCTACAGCCTCGCCGGGCAACATCCCCGGGCGCGGGTCGTGGTCAGCGGCGGAACGGACTTCAAGCAGCAGATTCCTGAAGCACGTGTGATGGCCGACTACCTGGTCGGCCTTGGGCTGGATGCCGCGCGCATCAACCTGGAAGACCAAAGCACCAGCACGTATGAAAACCTGGTGTTTTCGGCGCGTCTGCTGGAGGCTGCGGGTGTGAAACGGGATGTGCCCATGGTGCTGGTGACCAGCGACTTTCACACGCTGCGCGCCGGCTGGATTGCCGAAAAAGCGGGCTGGTCCCATGTGCGCACGGCGGGTGCCTTGACACCGCTTTATATGCGCTACAACGCATGGACACGCGAGTATTTCGCCTGCTTTTCAGGCTGGTTGCTGCGGGAATACTGAGCTGCCGCGTATCAAAAAAGAAAATCGACTGGAAATATCATGTTCACCAAAATACTCATTGCAAATCGAGGTGAGATCGCTTGCCGCGTGATCAAGACCGCCCGCAAGATGGGCATCAAAACCGTCGCGGTGTACTCCGACGCCGACAAGGACGCGCGCCACGTCGAACTGGCTGACGAGGCCGTCAACATAGGCCCGGCGCCCAGCCGTGACAGTTATCTGCAGGCCGACAAGATCATCGCGGCCTGCAAGCAGACGGGCGCGCAGGCGGTACACCCGGGTTATGGCTTCCTCAGCGAGAACGCAGGCTTTGCCAAACGGGTCGAGGAAGAAGGCATCATCTTCATAGGCCCCAAGCATTATTCGATTGCCGCCATGGGCGACAAGATCGAGTCTAAAAAGCTGGCCGGCGCGGCGGGGGTCAACTGCATTCCCGGCGTGAATGATGCGATTGAAACCGCCGAGAAAGCGGTGGAAATCGCCAAAGGCATTGGCTACCCGGTAATGATCAAGGCCAGCGCGGGTGGCGGCGGCAAGGGCTTGCGCGTGGCCTTCAACGACAAAGAGGCGTTCGAGGGCTTCACTTCCTGCCGCAACGAGGCGCGCAACAGCTTTGGCGATGACCGCGTCTTTATCGAGAAGTTTGTCGAAGAACCCCGCCACATCGAAATCCAGCTGCTGGGCGACAGCCACGGCAATGTGGTCTACCTCAATGAACGCGAATGCTCCATCCAGCGGCGCCACCAGAAGGTGATCGAAGAAGCGCCGTCGCCCTTCATCAGCGACGCCACGCGCAAGGCCATGGGCGAACAGGCGGTGGCGCTGGCCAAGGCCGTGAAATACCAGAGCGCCGGCACCGTGGAATTTGTGGTTGGCAAGGACCAGAGCTTTTATTTCCTCGAAATGAACACCCGGCTGCAGGTCGAGCACCCGGTGACGGAATGCATCACGGGGCTGGACCTGGTGGAACTGATGATCCGCGTCGCGGCCGGTGAGAAGCTGCCGATCATGCAGAAAGACGTGCAGCGCAATGGCTGGGCGATTGAGTGCCGCATCAACGCCGAAGACCCGTTCCGCAGCTTTCTGCCTTCGACGGGCCGGCTGGTGCGCTTCCAGCCGCCCAAGGAAACCATGTTCGCGGCCGACACCTCGCAGCTGTTAGGCGTGCGCGTGGACACCGGCGTGCAGGACGGCGGCGAGATCCCGATGTTTTACGACTCGATGATCGCCAAGCTCATCGTGCATGGCAAGGACCGCAAGGAGGCGATCGCGAAAATGCGCGAGGCGCTCAACGGCTTTGTGATCCGTGGCATCTCGAGCAACATTCCTTTCCAGGCGGCCTTGCTGGCGCATCCCAAATTCGTCGCGGGCGATTTCAACACCGGTTTTATCGCCGAGAACTACGGCAAGGGCTTTCACGCCGAGGACGTGCCGCACGAGGACCCGTCCTTCCTGCTGGCGCTGGCGGCCTATGTCAATCGTCGCATGCTGGGCCGCGCGGCCGGCATCAGCGGCCAGCTGCCGGGCCATGGCGTGACGGTGGGCGAAGAGTTCGCCGTGGTCGGCCTGGGAGCGGCCGGGCAGAACACCACACACCCGGTGACGGTGCGCAACTACCAGGCGCAAACCGGTTCCGGCACGGTGGATGTGGATGCAAGGAGCTATGAAATCTGCAGCAACTGGCACCTGGGCGGTGCGCGCATCCGCGGCACGGTCAACGGCCAGCCTTTTGCCGCGCAGGTGGAGCGCGGCGTGGGCCGCAATCCACTGGCCATCCGCATCGCCCACAACGGCACACGCCTGGACGCGCTGGTGCTGGCGCCGCGCGCGGCGCAACTGCATGCCTTGATGCCTTACAAGGCGCCGCCCGACATGAGCCGCTATGTGCTGTCGCCCATGCCGGGGCTGCTGGTGGACGTGGCCGTGCAGGTGGGACAGAAAGTGCAGGCCGGCGAGCGCGTGGCCGTGATTGAAGCCATGAAGATGGAAAACGTGCTGTTCGCCGTGGCTGACGGTGTGGTCGGCAAGGTGCTGGCGGCCAAGGGCGAGTCGTTAAGCGTGGACCAGCCGATTGTGGAATTCGTCTGAAGGCAGGCAAAGGAGCATGTCATGGACCGTCAGGAATTTGAGGCCAGCTTGCAGCGTGACGGGTTTGCCACTGCCGTCCAGGTGGAACGGTTGGCGGGTTACAGCCTCGGCGAGCACCAGCATCCCTTCGATGCGCGAGCGTTCATCCTCGGCGGCGAAATCACACTGACCGTGGGCGGCGTCGCCACAACTTACAAAGCGGGCGATATTTTCCGCCTTGCGGCAGGCACCGTGCATCTTGAAAGCGCCGGGCCCGCCGGCGTGGTTTATCTTTCCGGCCGCAAGGAGGCGGCTTCCTCATGACGCGTCCTTTCAAGGTATTGGGTATCCAGCAAATCGCCATCGGTGCCCCCAGCAAGGACCGCCTGCGCACGCTGTGGGTGGACATGCTGGGACTGGAAGTCACCGGCAACTTCGTCAGCGAACGCGAGAACGTGGACGAAGACATCTGCGCCATCGGCAGCGGCCCGTTCAAGGTCGAGGTCGACCTGATGCAGCCGCTGGACATGGACAAGAAGCCTGCCGTGCACACCACGCCGCTCAATCACGTGGGCCTGTGGATAGACGACCTGCCCAAAGCCGTGGAATGGCTGACGGCCCAGGGCGTGCGTTTTGCGCCCGGCGGTATCCGCAAAGGGGCCGCGGGTTTTGACATCTGCTTTTTGCATCCCAAGGCCAGCGACGAATTTCCGATTGCGGGTGAGGGCGTGCTGATCGAGATGGTTCAGGCGCCGCCTGAAGTCATCAAGGCCTTCGCGGCCCTGGGGTAAACGCGGAGAGGCCAGGGAGCGGGCCCGGCCGCCCCTGGATGAGGGCGCGCTTAAGCCCTCTTTTTCCTCAATTGGCCGCCGCGCAATTCTTCACAATGGTTTCAAGAGAAGCGCAGCCTGTGCTTCCACCTGAAGAAGACTCTCTGATGAATCCCGGCACGCTGTTGAATCCTGGCATCCGGCTGCTCCGTCGCCTGCAGCTTGGGGGGAAGCTCGCGTGGCTTGCGGTTTTGTCGGCCCTGCCGCCTTTGCTCGTCGTGCTGCAGTTCACGCTGGCATCCAGGCCGGCTGAGGGCCTGGCTGCGCTGGCAACGGCATGCGGCTTGATCCTCGCGCTGCTGCTTTACTTTCTGCTCGCCTTCCGTTGCGTGATGGCCGACGGCATCGATCAGCTGGCCAGGGCCACGGGCAAGATGGTGGCCGGCGATTTGCGCCTCGAGCCCGCAGGCCGCGGCGCCGACGAGTTGGGCCGCCTGCTGGCCTCCACGTCCGCACTCAGCCACACACTCTCGGGCATGGTGGCCAATGTGCGCAGCAACGCGGCATTTGTGGCGCATTCGGGCCAGAGCATGGCCAGAGGCAACCGTGAGCTGTCGGACCGTACCGAACAGCAGGCCGCCAACCTGGAGCAGACGGCGGCCAGCGTCGAACAGCTGTCTTCCACCGTCCGGGACAACGCCGGCAGGGCCGGCCAGGCCAATCTGCAGGCAGCCCAGGTGCGGGACCTGGCGGAGGCCGGCGCCTCGGCCATGACCGAGGCCGTCGCTTCCGTGGAGGCTATTCATGGCGGCGCCAGGCGCATGGACGAGATCGTCGGCGTGATCGACAGCCTGGCTTTCCAGACCAATATCCTGGCCCTCAATGCCGCGGTGGAGGCTGCCCGAGCGGGCGAGTCGGGCCGTGGTTTCGCGGTGGTGGCCGCCGAGGTGCGCTCGCTTGCCAAACGGTCGGCCGAGTCGGCGAAGGAAATCCGCCAGCTGATTGGCGAGTCTTCGCGCCAGGTGGAGGCCAGCGTGCAAACCATACGCACGGCGGGAAGCAGCATCACGCACATGGTTTCCGGCATCCGCGACGTGGCGACCAATATGGCGCAGATTTCGAAGTCCAGCACCGAGCAAAGCGCCAGCCTGGGCGAAATCACGACGGCGGTCCGGCAGCTCGACAAAATCACCCAGGACAACGCGCAGATGGTGGAGCGCGCCGTGGCACAAGCCACCAGGCTTGAGGGACGGGCAAGCACCCTGGTCCAGTCGGTGGCCGGCTTCAGGCTGCAGCAGGGATCGGCCGAGGAGGCGTGTGCCATGGTGGGGCGGGCCATCGCGCATGGCCGCAACATGCCCAGGGATGTTTTCCTGCGCGACCTCACCAACCCCGCCAAGGGTTTCCATGACCGCGACATGTATGTCTTTGCGCTGGACAGCCGCGGCACCTACCTGGCGTTTGGCGGCAACCCGGCCAAGCTGGGCACACGCGTGCAGGACATCCCCGGCATTGACGGGCAGGGGCTGCTGGAGGCCATTGTTTCGCAGGCCGGCGAGGAGCCGGGCTGGGTCGAGTACGACATCACCAACCCGGCCACGGGCAAGGTCCAGACCAAGATGTCATTCGTGCAGCAGGCCGGCGACATCTTCGTGGGCTGCGGCGTCTACAAAAACATCGTGTCAGCCTGAGGCGGCGGGGCCGCGCTTGGCGCGGGCGCGTGCCAGCGCGGCTTCGATCACGGCGCGCTTGCGCTCGGCGCTGCCGTCATCGGTTGACGAGGCGGATGCGGGAGCGGCCGGCCTGTCTTCTGCTTGGAACTGCTGGGCGCTTTCGGTGGTTGGCTGCGGGATTGCGGCGCTTTCCTTGGGGTAACGCCGGCCGTGAAGCTCATAGCGGCTGCGCGCCGTGTCGGCTTGCTGCGGCGACCACGCCTCCCAGCCGGTGCGCGCGCCGGTGATGTTTTCGAGGCTGATGCAGTCGACCGGGCATACCGGGATGCACAGCTCACAGCCCGTGCACCAGGGCTCGATCACGGTATGCATCATCTTGTTGCTGCCCATGATGGCGTCGGTCGGGCAGGCCTTGAGGCACAGAGTGCAGCCTATGCACCAGTTCTCGTCGATGACGGCCATGGCGCGCGGGCCTTCCGTTCCATTGGCGGGATTCAGGGGCCGGACGGGCAGGCCGGTGATGGTCGCAAGGCGCTGAACGCCTTCGGCGCCGCCCGGCGGGCACTGGTTGATCGCGGCGTCGCCGGAGGCCATGGCTTCGGCATACGCCGAGCAGTCGGGGTAACCGCAGCGGGTGCACTGGGTCTGGGGCAGGGCGGCGTTGAGTCGCTCTGCCAGGCGGGAGGCTATGGGGGAAGTCACCGGCCTATTGTCCTACCAGTCATGGCCCCAGGGCCTGCCGCTAGCGGCGTGTTCAGGCCTGTTTGCTGCGCGCGGTCTTTTTTGTCGCCGGCTTTGCAGCGGGCTTGGCGGTGGATTTGGCGGCAGGCTTTGCCGCTGCGGCCCGTTTCGCCGGAGCAGAAAGCTTGTTGTTCTCCAGAATAAAAGCCTTGACCTGCGGGTACACAATGTCGCGCCAGCGGCGGCCGCTGAAGATGCCGTAGTGGCCCGCGCCCTTGACTTCGAGGTGCTTTTGCAGGCCCTTGGGGATGTTGTAGCAAAGGCTGTGGGCCGCCTCGGTCTGTCCCGAACCGGAGATGTCGTCGAGTTCGCCTTCGACGGTGAAGTGGGCCGTGGTCTTGATGTCCTGGGGACGCACGCGCTCAAGTTCGCCGTCCACATTCTTGACGTCCCAGTTGCCGTTCACCAGCTTGAATTCCTGGAACACCGTCTTGATGGTTTCCAGGTAGTAATCGGCGTCCATGTCGAGCACGGCGTTGTATTCGTCGTAGAACTTGCGGTGTGCCTCGGCGCTGGCGTCGTCACCCTTGAGCAGGTCCTTGAAGTAGTCGTAATGGCTGCTGGCGTGGCGGTCGGGGTTCATCGCGACGAAGCCGGTGTGCTGCAAAAAGCCGGGGTAGACGCGGCGGCCGGCGCCCGGGAAGTTGCTGGGCACGCGGTAAATCACATTGTTTTCAAACCACTCGTAGCTCTTGTTCATGGCCAGGTTGTTCACGGCCGTGGGCGATTTGCGCGCATCGATGGGGCCGCCCATCATGGTCATGCTCAGCGGGGTGGTCTCGCCGCGCGAGGCCATCAGCGACACCGCCGCCAGCACCGGCACGGTGGGCTGGCAGACGCTGATGACGTGGCAGTTGCCGTAAATGCCCTGGATGTGGCGAATGAACTCCTGCACGTAGTTGACGTAGTCGTCCAGGTGGAAGGAGCCGTCGGACAGCGGAACGGTGCGCGCGTTTTTCCAGTCGGTGATGTAGACCTTGTGGTCCTTGAGCATGGTGCGCACGGTGTCGCGCAGCAAGGTGGCGTAGTGGCCGGACAGCGGCGCCACGATCAGCACCGCGGGCTCGCCTTTCAGGCCTGTCAGCGTGGCGGGGTCGTCGGTGAAACGCTTGAAGCGGCGCAGTTCGCAAAAGGGTTTGTCGATTTCCACTCGTTCGTGGATGCTGACATCGGTGCCGTTGACGTCGATGGTCCGGATGTCAAAGGCCGGTTTTTCATAATCCTTGCCGAGCCGGTAAATCAGGCTGTAACCGGCCGCCACGCGCTGGGCGAAGGGGTTTTGCCCGAGCGGCGACAGGGGGTTGCCGTAGAGCTTGGCGGCAGCCTGTGCGAAGTCAACAAAGGGCTCCATCAAGGTGCGCTGGGTTTCATAGACTTGGTACAGCATCGGGGGTCAACCTTGGTTATGTCGTTATGAAGTAAAACGTAGTATGTTGCAGTGCAATATAACAGGCGGGCGCCGCACTGATTTGAGGATAACCACCAATTCCGGGCGCTTTTCACGGGATTGGTGCCAAAGCGCCACGCAGGCGGGCCGGGGCTTGTTTACCGATAAACCGCCGCCACCTGCAAAACTGTAGGAACACTTACCATTCTGCCTCCGGCCAGCGGTTTTGCCGACCCTCTGGGACCGCAGACCCGAACAGGAAACAACAACATGCTCCCCACTATTGACGCCTCCGCGCTGGACCGACTGGCCTCCCTGAAGAAATCCGACAGGATGCCGGTGCTTTTTGTGGGCCACGGCAGCCCCATGAACGCCATCGGCGACAACGAATACCGGCGCAGCTGGCAGGCGCTGGGCGCCGAATTTGGGACGAAATACCCCAAACCGCAGCTGATTTTGTGCATTTCCGCCCATTGGCTGACCGAAGGCTGGTGGCTGACCGGCATGGACAAGCCCAAGACCATCCACGACTTCGGCGGTTTTCCGCAGGAGCTGTTCGACCAGCAATACCCCGCGCCCGGTGATCCGGCCGCCGCGCAGGCCATCAGCCAGCTGGTGCGCCAGCGGGCCTCGGCGCCGCTGGGCATCGATGAAGGCGAATGGGGGCTGGACCACGGAGCCTGGTCGGTGCTCAAGCCCATGTTCCCGGATGCGGACATTCCGGTGATCCAGCTCAGCATGGACTACGGCCGCGCACCCGAGGACCATTACGCGTTGGCAAAACAGCTCAAGGCCTTGCGCGAGCGCGGGGTGCTGGTGGTGGCCAGCGGCAACATCGTGCACAACCTGCGCCAGATGCAGCGCGGCGCGACGGGCAGCCAGGCCTACGATTGGGCGCTGGAGTTCGACCAGATCATCGGTGGCTACCTCCAGCAGGGCAACCTCGACGCGCTGCAGAACTTCCAGAAGCTGGGCCAGGTCGCCAAAATGGCGCACCCCACCCATGAGCACTACCTGCCCTTGCTGTATGCGGCCGGCGCCGCCGACGGGAAGGAGCCCATGCGCTTTTTCAACACCAGCTTTCAGGCTGGGTCGATCTCCATGCGCTCGGCGGTGTGGGGTTAGGCGTTCAGGTGCTCATCCGCAGCCAGGGCCAGCGCTCTTGGTAGGCCCTGGCCTTCTTTTCAAACAGCGGCAGGTGAGGGCACAGCGGATTCGGTCCGAGCCGGCCCTGGTACAGGTCGTCCAGGCTGTTGGGCGCATAAAGCTCAAGGCCTGAGCTACCCGCCTTCACGCCCACACAGGTGCTGGTGACCAGGAAACGGTCAATGCCGTCCCGGGAACTGCGCAGGGCAGGGTAGGGAAAACCGAAGTAATCCTGGTACCAGGTATGGACCCGGGCCTGGTTTTTCGCCTCCACGGTGATGCCCTGGCCGGCAAAGCAGGCCAGGACCCGCTCGTTGACCCGTGCCTCCGCCGCCTCCGAAAGATCGGCGGGGTCGAAGTAGAACAGGTCGTAGTCCTTGATGTGGGCTTCGGGCGGGTTGCCTGAGCGCAGGTTCCAGACAGTCTGGAAGAGGCAGCCCGCGACCAGCCAGGCATCCGGCAGGCCCAGGGCGGGCAACTGCGCCAGGATGCGCTGGTTGTGGCGGTTTTGCAGGACGTCCCGGATGAAGACATCCGGGCTGGCAGGCTCAGAAGGCGTCAGGGGAATCAGACGACCTTGGCAATCGACGCGCAGACGTAGTCGATGTTCTTGCTGTTGAGCGCGGCCACGCACATGCGGCCGGTATCGGTGCCGTAGACGCCGAATTCATTGCGCAGGCGCACCATCTGGTCCTTGCTGAGGCCGGAATAGCTGAACATGCCGATCTGGGCGGTGATGAAGCTCATGTCTTCCTTGACGCCGGCGGCCTTCAGGCCGTCCACGAGTTTTTGGCGCATGGCCTTGATGCGAACACGCATTTCGCCCAGTTCCTGCTCCCATTGGGTGCGCAGCGCCGGCGTGTTGAGCACCATGGCCACCACCATGCCGCCGTGGATCTGCGGGTTGCTGTAATTGGTGCGAATGACCAGCTTGAGCTGCGACAGCACACGGTCGGCTTCTTCTTTGGACTCGCAGAGCACCGACAGGGCGCCCACGCGTTCGCCATAGAGGCTGAAGCTCTTGGAAAAGGACGTCGACACGAAAAAGCTCAGGCCGGCGGCCACAAACTTGCCGATGACGGCACCGTCTTCCGCAATGCCGTGCCCAAAGCCTTGGTAGGCCATGTCGAGGAAAGGCGTCAGCTTGCGCGCCTTGACGGCGGCGATCACCTGGTCCCACTGGGCGGCGGTGATGTCGTAGCCGGTCGGGTTGTGGCAGCAGGCGTGCAGCACGACGATGGTGCCTTCGGCTGCGGCATTGAGGGCGGCGAGCATGCCCTCGAAGTTGATGCCGCGCTTGGCTGCGTCGTAGTAAGGATAGCTTTCAACGACAAAACCGGCCTGGCTGAACAGCGCGCGGTGGTTTTCCCAGCTTGGGTCGGAAATCAGCACCTTGGCATTGGGGCTGAGCTTCTTGAGGAAGTCGGCGCCCACCTTGAGGCCGCCGGTGCCGCCTATGCCTTGCACGGTGGCAACGCGGCCGCTCTTGACGGGCTCGCTGTCAACGCCGAACACCAGGCCTTTGACGGCGGCGTCGTAGGCGGCGATGCCGTCGATCGGCAGGTAGCCGCGGGCCTTGGGGTCGGCCATCATCTGTTTCTCGGCCGCCTGCACGCACTGCAGCAGGGGGAGTTTGCCGTTGTCGTCGTAGTACACGCCTACGCCCAGGTTGACCTTGGCGGGATTGGTATCGGCATTGAACTGCTCATTCAGGCCCAGGATGGGGTCACGCGGGGCCATTTCGACAGCGGTAAACAAAGACATGAAATATCCTCAGAGAAGTGAAAAGAAGGCGAAAGCGATGATCGGGGATTCAGGCCACGGATTTAGGTCACAAGCTGACCGGAAAAAAGGCTACAAGAGGTATCAAAAGGCGATCCGGCGGCGATGGGGGATTGCAATTCCCATTTTCGGCCGAATGTCGTATTCTGTTTGGTTGCCCTGAATTTTAACGGGGCTTGATCGAGGTTTTATGCCAGAAGCTATAGAAGTCATAACCGAGGTGGCAGGTTCGGCCCCCGGCGAGGGCCAGTTCATCCGTTTCCCGGATTCGCCGTTCGAATTGTTCCAGCCCTATCCGCCGGCGGGCGACCAGCCGCAGGCGATTGAGCAGCTGGTAGAGGGCGTCAACGACGGCGAGGTGTTCCAGACCCTGCTGGGCGTGACCGGTTCGGGAAAGACCTTCACCATGGCCAATGTGATCGCCCGCCTGGGCCGCCCGGCCATTGTGTTTGCGCCGAACAAGACGCTGGCGGCGCAGCTGTACAGCGAATTCCGCGAGTTTTTCCCCAAGAACGCGGTTGAATACTTCGTCAGCTATTACGACTATTACCAGCCTGAGGCCTACGTGCCGCAGCGCGACCTTTTCATTGAAAAGGACTCGGCCATCAACGAGCACATCGAGCAGATGCGCCTGTCGGCCACCAAGAGCGTGCTGGAGCGGCGCGACACCATCATCGTCGGCACGGTCAGCGCGATTTACGGCATAGGCGCGCCGGAAGATTACACGCAGATGCGCTTTATCGCGCGCATAGGCGACAAGATGGGCCAGCGCGACGTGATCGCGCGGTTGATCCGCATGCAGTACACGCGCAACGAGCAGGACTTCGCGCGCGGCACTTTCCGGGTGCGCGGCGATGTGATCGACGTCTTCCCGGCCGAGCATTCCGAGCTGGCCATACGCATCGAACTGTTCGACGACGAGATCGAATCGCTGCAACTGTTCGACCCGCTGACGGGCCGCATCCGCCAAAAAATCCCGCGCTTTGTGGTCTATCCCAAGAGCCACTACGTCACGCCGCGCGACAAGGTCATGACGGCGGTGGAAACCATCAAGCTGGAGCTGTCCGAGCGCGTGGCACAGTTCATCGCCGACGGCAAGCTGGTGGAGGCCCAGCGCATCGAGCAGCGCACCCGTTTCGACCTGGAAATGCTCAGCGAAATCGGCCACTGCAAGGGTATCGAGAACTACACCCGCCACCTGAGCGGTTCGCCGCCGGGATCGCCGCCCTCGACACTATGCGACTACCTGCCCAAGGACGCGCTGATGTTCCTGGACGAAAGCCACGTCATGATCGGCCAGCTCAACGCCATGTACAACGGCGACCGGGCGCGCAAGACCACGCTGGTGGAATACGGTTTTCGATTGCCCAGCGCGCTGGACAACCGGCCGCTGAAGTTTGAGGAGTTCGAAGCCAAGATGCGGCAGGCGATTTTTGTCTCGGCAACGCCCGCGGCCTACGAGCAGGAGCACGCCGGCAAAGTGGTGGAGCAGGTCGTCAGGCCGACCGGCCTGGTCGACCCGCAAGTCGAAGTGCGGCCGGCCACCCATCAGGTCGACGACGTGCTGCAGGAAATCCGCATCCGGGTCGAGAAAAACGAGCGGGTGCTGATCACCACGCTGACCAAGCGCATGGCTGAGCAGCTGACCGACTATCTGAGCGACAACGGCGTCAAGGTGCGCTACCTGCACAGCGACGTGGACACCGTCGAGCGCGTGGAAATCTTGCGCGACCTGCGGCTGGGCGCTTTTGACGTGCTGGTCGGCATCAACCTGCTGCGTGAGGGCCTGGATATTCCAGAGGTGTCGCTGGTGGCCATCCTGGACGCCGACAAGGAGGGTTTTTTGCGCGCCGAACGCAGCCTGATCCAGACCATAGGCCGGGCCGCCCGCAACCTGAACGGCCGTGCCATCCTGTATGCCGACCGGATCACCGATTCCATGAAAAAAGCCATGGGCGAGACCGAGCGGCGGCGCAACAAGCAGATCGCCTTCAACCTCGAGCACGGCATCACGCCACGCAGCGTGGTCAAGCGCATCCGTGACCTTATCGACGGTGTCTACAGCGAGAAATCGGGCAAGGAAGCCGAAAAGCTCGAGATGCAGAAGGCGCTGGTCGAGGACATGAGCGAAAAGGACATCGCACGCGAAATCAAGCGCCTGGGAAAGCAGATGATCGAACACGCCAAGAACCTGGAGTTCGAGAAAGCCGCCCGGGTCCGGGACCAGCTGCACAGCCTCAAGGAGCAGGCTTTCGGCGCCCCTGGCACCGACAACGTGCCGCCCGTGACCGTTGCGGGCCAAGCCCGGCTCTGAGCCGCAACCGCGCCAGTGCAGCCCCTCATCGCACCATATTGGTGCAACGAGGGGCTGGGTCTACGGGTTAGCCCCATGTTTTTGGCGCCGCCAGCGGGAAAAACCCTGCTTGTGTTATACTTGACGAAAACAGTCAAGAACAATACCAGAACAACAAAAAAGCCCCCGCGATACCGGTTGACTGACCTGGGCGGCTGGAGGAAGAGTTCCCTGTAAGCCACAAGCTTGCAGGGTGAAAACGACAGTCAAGCCATTTAAAGGAGCTTGTTATGCGCCTCACAACCAAAGGCCGCTTTGCGGTCACCGCGATGATTGATTTGGGACTGCGCCAAAACAACGGCCCGGTCACCCTGGCTGCGATCAGCCAGCGCCAGCAGATTTCCCTTTCTTACCTCGAACAGCTCTTCGGCAAGCTGCGCCGCCACGAACTGGTGGAATCCACCCGTGGCCCCGGCGGCGGTTACACCCTGGGTCGCAAGGCTTCCGAAATCACCGTGGCCGACATCATTGTGTCGGTGGACGAGCCTATCGATGCCACCCAGTGCGGCGGCAAGGAAAACTGCCTGGGCGAAGGCGGCCGCTGCATGACGCACGAGTTGTGGGCATCGCTGAACAGCCGCATGGTGGAGTTCCTGGATTCCGTGACCCTGCAAAAACTGGTCGAAGACCAGCTTGCCAAGGGCGTGGTGATCGAGAACACCCCCCAGGTGAAAAAAGCCATTTTCACGGCGCCGGCGGTCAAGCCGATTCGCGTGAACGCGCCGAACTCGGTCTTTGCCCTGGGCAATGCATTTTCCAAATCCTGATGGATCCAGGCCGGGCGTTCGCCCGGCTTCATCCCTTTGTGAACTGAAGCATTGACCCTTGATCGCGCTGCCAGCCAGCCCGTGAATTAAAAAAGCTAGCCACATGGACACCCCACACTTTCCCATCTACATGGACTACAGCGCCACGAACCCCTGCGACCCGCGGGTGGTGGACGCCATGATTCCCTGGTTGCGCGAACACTTCGGCAACCCCGCTTCCCGCAGCCACGCCTGGGGCTGGGAGGCGGAAGCCGCCGTCGAGAAGGCGCGGAGTCAGATCGCCGACCTTATCGGTGCCGACCCTCGCGAGATCGTCTGGACCAGCGGCGCCACCGAGTCCAACAACCTGGCACTCAAGGGCGCGGCCCATTTCTACAAAACCAAGGGCAAGCACATCATCACGGTCAAGACCGAGCACAAGGCCGTTCTTGACACCTGCCGCGAGCTGGAGCGCCAGGGTTTTGAAGTGACTTACATGGACGTGCAGGCCGACGGCCTGCTGGACCTGGAAGCCCTCAAGGCCGCTATCCGCCCCGACACCATCCTCGTCAGCGTCATGTTCGTCAACAACGAAATCGGTGTGATCCAGGACATCCCGGCCATTGGCGCCCTGTGCCGTGAAAAAGGCATCATCTTCCATGTGGACGCCGCCCAGGCAACCGGCCGCATCGACATCGACCTGGCCACCTTGCCGGTCGACCTGATGAGCCTGACTTCGCACAAGACCTACGGCCCCAAGGGCATTGGCGCCCTGTACGTGCGCCGCAAGCCGCGTGTGCGCCTGGAAGCGCAAATGCACGGCGGCGGCCATGAGCGCGGCATGCGTTCGGGCACGCTGCCCACGCACCAGTGCGTGGGCATGGGCGAGGCCTACCGTATCGCCAAGGCCGAGATGCACGAAGAAAACAAGCGCATCCGCGCCCTGCACGAGCGCATGCTCAACGGGCTCAAGGATGTGGAAGAGGTATTCCTCAACGGCCATGCCGACAAGCGCGTTCCGCACAACCTGAACATGAGCTTCAATTTCGTCGAAGGCGAGTCGTTGATCATGGGCATCAAGGGCCTGGCGGTTTCCAGCGGTTCGGCCTGCACTTCGGCCAGCCTGGAGCCAAGCTATGTGTTGCGCGCCCTGGGCCGCAGCGACGAACTGGCGCACAGCAGCCTTCGCATGACGATTGGCCGCTGGAGCACCGAAGAAGAAATTGACTACGCGGTCGCCACCATCAAGGAAAACGTGGCCAAACTGCGCGAACTGTCTCCCCTGTGGGAGATGTTCAAGGATGGTGTTGATTTGTCCACCATCCAGTGGGCCGCCCACTGAGCGGCACGTCGAACAGCTTAAAGAGGTAAACAAAATGGCATACAGCGAAAAAGTGGTGGACCACTATGAAAACCCCCGCAATGTTGGCTCTTTTGAAAAGGGCGACGAATCGGTAGGCACCGGCATGGTCGGCGCGCCGGCTTGCGGCGACGTGATGAAGCTGCAGATCAAGGTCAACCCGCTGACGGGCGTGATCGAAGACGCGCGCTTCAAGACCTACGGCTGCGGCTCCGCAATCGCTTCCAGTTCGCTCGTGACCGAGTGGGTCAAGGGCAAGACGCTGGACGAAGCGGCCAGCATCAAGAACAGCGCTATCGCTGAAGAGCTGGCCCTGCCGCCCGTCAAGATTCACTGCTCCATCCTGGCGGAAGACGCCATCAAGGCCGCTGTGAACGACTACAAGCAAAAGCACGCGCACTGATCAACGCATTCCCGTCACCTGTTTCATTTTCGAGTGATTTAAATGTCCGTAACCCTCACTGATGCAGCCGCCCGGCACGTGACCCGCTACATGACCAAGCGCGGCAAGGGTGTCGGCGTACGCCTGGGTGTCAAGACCACCGGTTGCTCCGGTCTGGCTTACAAGCTCGAATACGCCGACGAGATCGCGCCGGAAGACGTTGTGTTTGAAGACAACGGCGTCAAGGTGCTGGTCGACCCGAAAAGCATGGCCTACATCGACGGCACCAAGCTGGATTTTGTCCGTGAAGGCCTGAATGAGGGTTTCAAGTTCATCAACCCCAACGAGCGCGACCGTTGCGGCTGCGGCGAAAGTTTCCGGGTTTGACGGGCGAGCGGTCTTACGCGTGCTGCACCCTTACCGAAGCCGCCTCCACTGATTGTGCTGGCGGCTTTTTCTCGGCATGAATCTTCAATCCAATGACTTCGAGCTTTTCGGTGTGCCCCAGCGCTTCGCGCAGGATCGCGCCGTGCTGGATGCGCGCTGGAAGGACCTGCAGCGCGAGGCGCATCCCGACAAGTTCGCCGCCCAGGGCGCGGCGGCGCAGCGAGTGGCCATGCAGTGGTCGGTGCGCATCAATGAAGCCTACCAGCGCCTGAAGGACCCGCTCAAGCGCGCCAGCTACCTGTGCGAACTGAATGGCGCGCCCATCAACGCCGAAAACAACACGGCCATGCCGCACGATTTTCTGGTGCAGCAGATGCAGTGGCGTGAGGCGCTCGATGAAGCCGAGACGGCCGGGGATTTTGAAGAGATCGCCTCGCAGGCCGCCATGAATGGGCGCGAGAAGCTGTCAAAGATAGAGCAACTGCTGGACATGGACAGGGATTTCCCCGCAGCCGCCCGGCAGGTTAGAAGCCTTATGTTTATTGAGCGCTTTGCCAGCGAGGTTGATGCGCGCATCGACCAGCTGGGACAATAAAAGCATTACAGAGAAGTACAACGACCGCGCATGGCACTCCTGCAAATCTCCGAACCCGGCCAGACGCCTGACCCGCACCAGCGGCGCATAGCGATCGGCATTGACCTGGGCACCACGCATTCGCTGGTAGCCAGCGTGCGTAGCGGCGTGTCCGAATGCCTGCCCGACGAGCAGGGAAGGGTGCTGCTGCCGAGCGTGGTCCGTTATCTTGAGGGCGACAAACGCCAGATCGGTTATGAAGCCCTGGCGGCGCAGGTGGATGATCCGCGCAACACCATTTCTTCCGTCAAGCGCCTGATGGGCCGTGGCATCCATGACATTGGCGGCCGCGCCCAGTTGCCTTATGAGTTGAACGACAAGCCGGGCATGGTCACGCTGCAGACCGTCGCCGGCGAAAAAAGCCCGGTCGAGATCAGCGCCGAGATCCTGGCCACGCTGCGTTACCGGGCCGAAGACACTTTCAACGACGACATCTACGGCGCCGTGATCACCGTGCCGGCCTACTTCGACGACGCCCAGCGCCAGGCCACCAAAGACGCCGCGCAACTGGCCGGCCTGAACGTGCTGCGCCTGCTCAATGAACCCACAGCGGCCGCGATTGCCTACGGCCTGGACAACGCCAGCGAAGGCGTTTACGCCGTCTATGACCTGGGCGGCGGCACCTTCGACATTTCCATCCTTCGGCTGACGCAAGGTGTCTTCGAAGTGGTGGCTACCGGCGGCGATTCGGCACTGGGTGGTGACGATTACGACCGTGCGCTGGTCGACTGGGTGCTGGCCAAGGCAGGCCTGGCAGCGGAAACGCTCACGCCCTCCGACAAGGCGGCCCTGCAGCGCGCCGCGCGCAGCTGCAAGGAGGCCCTGTCGGCCGCAGACCCCGTGCCTTTTTCGGTGCAGTTGGCCAAGGCCCTCGTCAACTTCGAGATGAAGGCCGAAGACTTCGAAACCGCGACGGCCCACCTGACCCAACGCACGCTGGCGGCTGTCCGCAAGGCCTTGCGCGACGCCAAGCTGGCCAAGGAAGATATCCAGGGCGCAGTCCTCGTGGGCGGCTCCACGCGCATGCCCCAAGTGCGCAAGGCGGTCGCCAGCTTCTTCGGCCGCGAGCCGCTGGTCAACCTCAACCCCGATGAAGTAGTGGCGCTGGGCGCGGCCATTTCCGCCAACCAACTGGCCGGCAACAACACCGGCGACGAGCTGCTGTTGCTGGACGTGATTCCTTTGTCGCTGGGCATTGAAACCATGGGCGGGCTGGTTGAGCGCATCGTGCCGCGCAACCAGACCATTCCCACGGCCATGGCGCAGGACTTCACCACCTACCAGGACGGCCAGACGGCCCTGGCCCTGCATGTGGTGCAAGGCGAGCGCGACCTGGTGGCCGATTGCCGCAGCCTGGCTCGCTTCGAGCTGCGCGGCATCCCGCCCATGGTGGCCGGCGCCGCGCGCATCCGCGTGACCTTTACCGTCGATGCCGACGGCCTGCTCAGCGTGAACGCGAAAGAGCAGGTCAGCGGCGTCGAGGCACGCATTGACGTGAAGCCTTCCTACGGCTTGTCGGACGAAGACATCGCGCGCATGCTGCAGGACAGCTTTTCTACCGCCCAGCAGGACATGAATGCCCGCGCCCTGGCCGAGGCCCGGGTCGATGCGGACCGCATGATCCTGGCCACGCAAAGCGCCCTGGCGGCGGACGCCGATCTGCTCAGCCCCAATGAGCGCGCGCAGATCGACAGCCTCATCGTCGGCCTGGCCGACACGCGTGCGCACGGCGACGCGGCCGCGATAGAAGCGGCCACCCAGGCGCTGGCCAAGGGCACGGAAGCCTTTGCCGCCCAGCGCATGAACCGGGGCATCAAGCAAGCCTTGGCCGGCAAAAACATCGAGGCCGTCTGAATCGACTGACAACCATGCCCATCATCAAAATACTGCCTCATCCCGAATACTGCCCCCAGGGTGCTGAAATCAGCGCACCGGCCGGCACCTCGATCTGCGAAGCCCTGCTCGACAACAAGATCAACATTGAGCATGCTTGCGACCTGAGCTGCGCCTGCACGACCTGCCACGTGGTTGTGCGCGAAGGCTTTAATTCGTTGAACGAGCTCGACGAAAGCGAAGAAGACCTGCTGGACCGCGCCTGGGGCCTGGAGCCCAATTCGCGCCTGAGCTGCCAGGCCTTCCTGGCCCAGTCCGACGTGACGGTGGAGATACCCAAATACTCCATCAACCACGCCAAAGAAAACCACTGAGTTTTCAGGTGAAGCCGGGCGGGGTCTGCCCTGTCCGGAGGCGATAATCCAGCCATGCGCCAAATTGTCCTGGACACTGAAACCACCGGTCTTTCCGCTGAAAACGGCGACCGCATCATCGAAATCGGTTGCGTGGAGCTGGTGGCCCGCAAGCTCACCGGCAACAACCGCCACTTCTACCTGAACCCCGAGCGCGACAGCCATGAGGATGCGCTCAAGGTTCACGGCATCAGCAATGAATTCCTGAAGGACAAACCCAAGTTCTCGGCCGTGGCCGAGGAGCTGCTGGAATACCTGCAGGACGCTGAGATCATCATCCACAACGCGCCCTTTGACGTCAGCTTCCTCAACAAGGAGCTCGAACTCATAGGTCGGCCACCCATCAAGCATTGCGTGGCCAAGGTCACCGACAGCCTGATGATGGCCAAGGAGCTGTTTCCCGGCAAACGCAACTCGCTGGACGCCCTCTGCGACCGCCTGGAGGTCGACAATTCGGGCCGGACCCTGCACGGCGCCTTGCTGGACGCCGAACTGCTGGCCGACGTCTACATCAACCTGACCCGCGGGCAGAATGCGCTGGTGATGGACGTGGATGAGAGGGCCCAGGAAGGCCAGGTCTCGGCGCCGCAGATAGACCTGAGCACGTTTGAGCTGCCTTTGCTGGCGGCCAACGACCAGGAGGCCGCCGAACACGAAAAGCTGCTGGCCGAAATCGACAAGTCCAGCAAAGGCAAGACGGTCTGGCGCGCCCTGGCTGCCTGAATTGAAGCGCATTCCGGGGGCAGATCGAAAAATCGGCCCAAAACACCATATAATCATAGGCTGACCGATAGGGCGGTTAGCTCAGGGGTAGAGCACTGCATTCACACTGCAGGGGTCGCAAGTTCGAAACTTGCACCGCCCACCAGAATTTGACGAACAAAAGGCCAAGTCTTGCGACTTGGCCTTTTTTTCATTTCGGCGCCAATCGGCGCCGTTTTTCATGGATTTAGAGGACTTCGCTCGCGAAATCGGCCAGGCGTGAGCGCTCGCCGCGTGCCAGCGTGATGTGCCCGCCATGCGGCCAGCCCTTGAAGCGGTCGACGGCAAAAGTCATGCCCGAGGAGCCTTCGGTCAGGTAAGGTGTGTCGATCTGCGCCAGGTTGCCCATGCAGATGATCTTGGTGCCCGGGCCCGCCCGCGTGATCAGCGTTTTCATCTGCTTGGGCGTCAGGTTTTGCGCCTCGTCGATGATCACGTACTTGTTCAGGAAAGTGCGGCCGCGCATGAAGTTCATGCTCTTGACCTTGATCCGCGAGCGGATCAGCTCGTTGGTGGCGGCGCGGCCCCATTCACCCGAGCCGCTGTCGGTTTTGCCCAGCACTTCCAGGTTGTCGTCCAGCGCGCCCATCCAGGGGCCCATTTTTTCCTCTTCGGTGCCGGGCAGGAAGCCAATGTCCTCGCCCACGCTTACCGTGGCCCGCGTCATGATGATTTCGGTATAGCGGCGGTCGTCGAGCACCTGCGTGAGGCCGCTGGCCAGCGCCATCAGCGTCTTGCCCGTGCCGGCCGTCCCGGCCAGGGTGACGAAGTCCACCTCCGGGTCCATCAGCAGGTTCATGGCGAAGTTCTGTTCGCGGTTGCGCGTGGTGACGCCCCAGACGGCATTTTTGAGGTGGTTGTAGTCCTTCAAGGTCTTCAGGACGGCGGTTTTGGCCCGGATTTCCGTCACACGGGCATACAGGGGCGGCTCTCCGGGGGCCTCAAAGAACACAAACTGGTTGATCAGCAGGCTGCCCACGATGGGTCCCGTGATGCGGTAGAAGGTGTGGCTGCCTTGCTGCCAGCTTTCGATGGTCTTGCTCTGGCGCGTCCAGAAGTCCGCCGGCAGGGCCAGCGAACCGGAGTACAGCAGGTCGCCATCTTCCAGGGTTTTGTCGTTCTGGTAGTCGTCGGTTGCCAGGCCAAGGGCGCGCGCCTTGACGCGCATATTGATGTCCTTGGACACCAGAACCACTTCGCGCGGTGCGTATTCCTTGCGCAGGGCCTCGACCACCCCCAGGATTTGGTTGTCGGCCTTGCCCTGCGGCAGGCTCATGGGCAGCGTGTAATCCAGCGGTTTGGTCTGGAAAAACAGGCTGCCGCCGGCCTCGGGATGGCCTGTGGTGTCCAGCTTCAGGCCCTTGGCGATATCGGCGCCCTGGGCGCCTGCCAGCGCGTCCAGCGTGCGGCTGGTCTGGCGGGCATTGCGCGCCACCTCGGTCATGCCCTTTTTGTGGCCGTCGAGCTCCTCGAGCACGATCATGGGCAGGAAGATGTCGTGTTCCTCAAACCGGAACAGGCACATCGGGTCGTGCATCAGCACATTGGTGTCGAGCACAAACAGCTTCGCAGGGCCGGTGCGTTTGGCCTTCTTGGGTTTGGCCGCCGGTTGCGGCAGGGCAATGCTCTCTCTTTTATAGCTGGCGGGAGCCGGTTTTCCGGGGTGAGCGGCTTCCTTTCCTTTAAAAGCCGAAGGATGGCTGCCTTCACCCGCCGCCCGGCTGTCAAACAGGTCCATCACCGGGGGCTTCTGGGCGGATTCAGCACTTTCCGTTTTTCGTACGACTTTTGAAGGCGAGCGGGCTGGCGCGTCAAGCGCATCAGGGGAGAGCAGGGCGGCACGTTTGGTCGGGGCGGGGGGCAGGGGCATAGTGCTTAAGACTCTCTAAAAAAAGAAGGGTTCCAGAAGCGAAAAAGCCGCCTTGAAACCAGGGCGGCTTTTTCTTTTGGCGCAGTTGCGAGTGTCAACAGCATGAGTTCATTATGCACAACTCAAGTGACAGGGCAATCCTTTGTTGCTAACTGGCCTCAATATGGTTTCAGGCGGCCTTTTTGAGGGCTTTGACGGCTTTCAGCACGTCGTCCACATGGCCGGGCACTTTCAGTCCGCGCCATTCCTCTTTGAGCAGGCCGTCGGCGCCCACCAGGAAGGTGCTGCGTTCGATGCCTTTGACCTTTTTGCCGTACATGATCTTGTTTTTGACCACGCCGAACATGTGGCACATTTTTTCTTCGGTGTCCGCAATCAGCTCGAAAGGGAGCTCAAGCTTGGACTTGAACTCGTCGTGGGACTTCATGTTGTCGCGGGAGACACCGAATACGGTGGCGCCGGCCTTGACGAAGTCCTTATAGCGGTCACGGAACTGCATGGCTTCCGTGGTGCAGCCCGGCGTGTTGTCCTTGGGATAGAAGTACAACACCACGACTTTGCCCAGGTGGGACTGGTTGGAAACCTTGATGCCGCTGGTGGCGATCGCTTCAAATTCGGGGAGTGGTTTATTGACGACGACTGCCATACTGAGTAGACCCTGACGAAAGTAGTTGTAATTAGCCGCGCCTTTTGGCAAACGGCCCAGGATTTCCATCCCGGGATGTACTGCCAAGTGCAACCCTAGATTTTACCCTGAAAGAGAGGGCATTTCAGCCTTCTGTTCCTTCTGTTTCAATCAGCAGGGCGGCAATCACTTGCCGGCCTTCACCCGCGAGGATGTTGTAGGTTCGGCAGGCCGCAAGCGTGTCCATGGTTTCAACGCCAATGCGGTGCTCCATCAGGACGCGCAAAAACGCAGGGGGCACAAAGCGCAGGCGGGCCCCGCTACCGAAAATCACGAGCTCGGGCCGGGTTTCGGCCAGCAAGGCGAAATGGTCCGCGGTCAGCAGTTCAAAGCGCGCGCAGTTCCAGTCGAATTTCTCGCCGCGTGAGCCGATCACCACGCTGTGCTCTATCTTTTCCGCCACCCCGTCGCGCCCCAGGCCCACCCAGCCGGGGCCGTAGCCGAGGATGGACTGGACGTCGAGGCGGTCTGGCTGAAGTTTCATGCGGAGGGTCCGGGCGTTGTGAAGGCGTGGTGCGGCTGTGCGCGGGGTTTTGCGTGCTGGTGTTTGCCAGCGAAAACCTTCTTTTATGTGGTCAAATTATAGATTCCGCCCGAATTCCCCGCCGCAGCGCGCCGCATCTCCCCGGTTGCCGGCAGGGTGGGCAGCGCGGCCATCGTCCACAGCCTCTTAACGTTCCATGAAATCGATCACCAAATCCGCCAAGCTTGCCAATGTGCTTTACGACATCCGCGGCCCGATCATGGACGCCGCCAAGCAGATGGAGGAAGAGGGCCAAAAGCTCATCAAGCTCAATATCGGCAACCTGGCCGTGTTCGGCTTCGATGCGCCCGAGGAAGTCCAGCAGGACATGATCCGCAACCTGCCCGCCTCGGCCGGCTATTCGGACAGCAAGGGCATTTTTGCGGCACGCAAGGCCGTGATGCACGAAACCCAGAAGCAGGGCATCAAGGGCGTCACGCTGGACGACATCTACCTGGGCAACGGCGCGAGCGAGCTGATTTCCATGGCCACCAACGCCCTGCTCGACGACGGCGACGAACTGCTGCTGCCGGCGCCCGACTACCCGCTGTGGACCGCTTCCACCAGCCTGTCGGGCGGCACGCCGGTGCATTACCGCTGCGATGAAAACAATGGCTGGATGCCCAACCTCGACGACATCCGCGCCCGGATCACGCCCAGGACCAAGGCCATCGCGGTCATCAACCCCAACAACCCGACGGGCGCGCTGTATTCCGACGAGCTGCTCAAAGGCATCATCGACATCGCGCGCGAGCACGGCCTGGTCATCCTCGCCGACGAGGTCTATGACAAGGTGCTGTACGACGACGTCAAGCACACGGCCATCGCCAGCCTGTCCACCGACGTGCTCACGCTGACCTTCAATTCTCTCTCCAAGAGCTACCGCTCCTGTGGCTACCGCGCCGGCTGGATGGTGGTGTCCGGCCCCAAGAAGCAGGCACAGGACTACATCGAGGGCCTGAACATGCTGGCCAACATGAAGCTGTGCTCCAACGTGCCGGGCCAGTGGGCCATACAGACCGCGCTGGGCGGCTACCAGAGCATCAACGACCTGACCTGCGAGGGCGGCCGCCTGCGCCGCCAGCGCGACATGGCCTACGACCTCATCACCGCCATCCCCGGCGTCACCTGTGTCAAGCCCAGCGCGGCGCTCTACATGTTCCCGCGCCTGGATCCCAAGGTCTACCCGATCAAGGACGATCGCCAGTTTTTCCTGGAACTCCTCAAGGAGACCAAGGTGATGCTGGTACAGGGCACTGGCTTCAACTGGCCCGACCCGGACCATTTCCGCATCGTTTTCCTGCCGCATGAGGAAGACCTGCGCGAAGCCATCGGCCGCATCGCGAAGTTCCTCGAGAACTACCGCAACAACCGAACTTGACCCTGTATCGGCCCCCTTCAGCTCCCTCCGCCCCTTGAGGCGGCAGGCCTCCAGATCACACTAAAGCAAGACTTCAGCAACTATGAAACCGACGAATTTGAGCCCCATCCGCGTAGGCCTCCTGGGCATAGGCACCGTGGGCAGCGGCACCTACAACGTATTGCAGCGCAACCAGGAAGAAATCCGCCGCCGCGCCGGCCGCGGCATTGAGATCACCATGGTCGCCGACCTCGATGTGGCGCGCGCCAAGGCCGCCGTCGGCCCGGGCGTGCAGGTCGTGGACGACGCGCGCAAAGTCGTGGCCAGCCCCGACGTCGACATCGTGATCGAGCTCATTGGCGGCTATGGCATCGCCAAGCAACTGGTGCTGGAAGCCATCGAGGCCGGCAAGCACGTGGTCACCGCCAATAAAGCGCTGCTGGCCGTGCACGGCACCGAGATTTTCGCGGCAGCCCACCGCAAGGGCGTGATGGTGGCCTTCGAGGCGGCTGTCGCCGGCGGCATTCCCATCATCAAGGCGCTGCGCGAAGGCCTGACGGCCAACAGCATCCAGTGGATCGCCGGCATCATCAACGGCACCACCAACTTCATCCTGTCCGAGATGCGCGACAAGGGCCTGGATTTCGACGTCGTGCTGAAAGAAGCGCAGCGCCTGGGCTACGCCGAAGCCGACCCCACCTTCGACATCGAGGGCGTGGACGCCGGCCACAAGGTCACCCTGATGTCGGCCATCGCTTTCGGCATCCCGGTGCAGTTCGACAAGGCTTATGTCGAGGGCATCACCGGCCTGGCCGCGCAGGACATCCGCTACGCCGAGCAGCTCGGCTACCGCATCAAGCTGCTGGGCATCACCAAGCGCGCTGCCAACGGCATCGAGCTGCGCGTGCACCCCAGCCTGGTGCCGGCCAAGCGCCTGATCGCCAATGTGGAAGGCGCGATGAACGCCGTGGTGGTGCAGGGCGATGCCGTCGGCACTACGCTGTACTACGGCAAGGGCGCGGGCAGCGAGCCTACCGCCAGCGCCGTGATCGCCGACCTCGTCGACATCGCGCGCCTGCACACGGCCGACCCTGAGCACCGCGTGCCACACCTGGCCTTCCAGCCCGACGCGATGAGCGACCTGCCGGTCGTTCCGATGTCCGACGTCGTCACCAGCTACTACCTGCGGCTCAAGGTCGCCGACGAAGCCGGCGTGCTGGCCAAGGTCACCGGCATCCTCGCCGGCGCGGGCATCAGCATCGATGCCGTGCTGCAGCGCGAAGCCGATGAAGTCGGCGGCGAGGGCTCCACCCACACCGACCTCATCATCCTCACGCATGAGTGCGTGGAAGCCAAGATGAACGGCGCCCTGGCCCAAATGCAGGCCCTGCCCACGGTGCTGGCCCCCATCACGCGCATCCGCAAGGAGGAGCTGGCCTGATGCTGTACATCTCCACGCGCGGCCATGCCGACCGCAAGCGCTTCTGCGAAATCCTGCTCGAGGGTTTGGCGCCTGACGGCGGCCTCTACCTGCCCGAGCAATATCCGCAAGTGGATGCCGTGACGCTGCAGAAGTGGCGCGGCCTGTCTTACGCTGAACTGGCCTTCGAGGTTCTTTCACTGTACGTCGACGACATCCCCGCCGCCGACCTCAAAGCGATCTGCGATAAGACCTATACCGAAGCAGTGTTCGGCACCAAGGCCATCGTTCCGCTGAAAAAACTCGAAGACGGCCTCTACCTCGAAGCCCTGTCCAACGGCCCCACGCTGGCCTTCAAGGACATGGCCATGCAGCTGCTGGGCAACCTGTTCGAATACGAGTTGGCGCGCCGCGGCGAAGAGCTCAACATCCTGGGCGCCACCAGCGGCGACACCGGCAGCGCGGCCGAATACGCCATGCGCGGCAAGAAGGGCGTGCGCGTCTTCATGACCTCGCCCAAGGGCCGCATGAGCCCCTTCCAGCAGGCCCAGATGTTCAGCCTGCAGGACGAAAACATCCACAACATCGCGGTCGAAGGTGTGTTCGACGACTGCCAGGACATCGTCAAGGCCGTGTCCAACGACCTGCCTTTCAAGCGCCAGTACAAGATCGGCACCGTCAACTCCATCAACTGGGCGCGCCTGATGGCGCAAGTGGTGTACTACTTCGCCGGCTACTTCCAGGCCACAAGCAACAACACTGAAAAAGTCGACTTCACCGTGCCTTCGGGCAATTTCGGCAACGTCTGCGCCGGTCACGTCGCCCGCATGATGGGCCTGCCGATCGGCAAGCTGGTGGTGGCCACCAACGAGAACGACGTGCTCGACGAGTTTTTTCGCACCGGCGTTTACCGCGTGCGCGGTAGCGCCGACACGCATGAAACCTCCAGTCCCTCCATGGACATTTCCAAGGCCTCGAACTTCGAGCGTTTTGTGTTCGACCTGCTGGGCCGCGACGGCACCAAGACCAAGGCCTTGTTCCATGACCAGCTCGGCAGCCAGGGCCGGTTTGACCTGAGCGCCGAAACGGCTTTCAAGTCGGCCGCGCAGCGCTACGGTTTTGTGAGCGGCAAGAGCACCCATGCCGACAGACTCGCGACGATTCGCGACACCCACAAGCGCTTCGGCACCACGATTGACACCCACACCGCCGATGGCGTGAAGGTGGCGCGCGAGCAGCTCCAGCCCGGCGTGCCCATGCTCGTGCTGGAAACCGCGCTGCCCATCAAGTTCGCGGCCACGATTGAAGAGGCGCTGGGCCACGCGCCCGCGCGGCCCGCGAAGTTCGAGGGCATCGAAGACCTGCCCAAGCGCGTCAAGGTGCTGCCCGCCGATGCGGCCGTCATCAAGCGCTACATTGCCGACCATGTGCATTGACGCGGGCTGCGGCCCCGCCTGGAAGGCCCGGCCATGAACGTCGTCGGTTTCGCCGGTTACTCCGGCTCGGGCAAGACCACGCTGGTGGAAAAGCTGATTCCCGCGCTCAAGGCCAGGGGCCTGCGCGTGTCGGTGGTCAAGCATGCGCACCACAAGTTCGACATCGACCACCCCGGCAAAGACACCTTCCGCCACCGCGTGGCCGGCGCCTTCGAGGTGGTGGTGGCTTCGCAGAACCGCCTGGCGCTGATGCGCGAGTTTGAAAAGCCGTCCGAGATGACGGTGCACCAGCTGATCGCCGAGCTTTACGGCGGTGTCGACTGGGTGCTGGTGGAAGGCTTCAAGAGCAGCGACCTGCTCAAGATCGAAGTCTGGCGTGGTCCTTCGGCCGATTACCCAGGCAAGCCCGCCCGCTACATGGACGACGACTTCATCGTTGCCATCGCCACCGACACTCCCGACCAGTTGCCCGAAGCAACCTTGCGTCCGGTGCTGGATTTGAACGACGCCGACGCCGTGGCCGACTACCTGATGAACAATCAGGAGCGCTTTGCTTATTCCTTCGAAGACCGTTTCGGCTAGGCCTGGGTGAGGCAGTGAAGGCCAGCCCTGACGCCAGCCCAGTTCCGTTCATGCCTTTGTTCCGGACACCCCGACCATGAGTTCTGTTCCCACCGCACCCACCGCCCACGCACCCCTGAAGCCTCTGGACCAGGCGCTGGCCGAGTTGCTGGCCCGCGCGGCAAGCTTGCCCGGTGTCGAAACCGTTTCCACCTTTGACGCCGACGGCCGCGTGCTGGCCCAGGACCTGGTCTCCAGCCTCGACGTGCCGGCCCATGACAACAGCTCCATGGACGGCTACGCACTGCGCGCGGCCGACTGGGCCGAGGGCGCTGTGCTGCCGGTCGGCCAGCGCATTCCGGCCGGCAGCAGCGGCCATGCCCTGGCACCGGCCTCGGCGGCGCGCATCTTCACCGGCGCGCCCATCCCGCCCGGCGCCGATGCGGTGGTGATGCAGGAAGACTGCGAAGCCGTGAGTGAGGGCGTGCGCATCAAAGCCAGGCCGCAGCCCGGCCAATGGATCCGCCGCCGCGGCGAGGACGTGGCCGCCGGCGCCGTGGTTCTGCGCCGCGGTGAACGCCTGACGCCGGCCTCGCTGGGCTTGGCCGCCAGCATCGGTTTTGACAAGCTGCAGGTCGCGCCCCGGGTGCGCGTGGCCTTGTTCTCCACGGGCGACGAACTCGTCATGCCCGGCGAGGTCGCACCGGCCGACATGAAGCCCGGCGCCATCTACAACTCCAATCGTTTCTTCTTGCGCGCCTTGCTGCTGCGCCTGGGCTGCAGCGTGACCGACCTCGGCATCGTGCCCGACCGCCTGGACGCCACCGTCGCCGCGCTCAAGGGCGCCAGCGAGCAGCACGACCTGATCCTCACCAGCGGCGGCGTCTCGGTCGGCGAGGAAGACCACATCAAGCCCGCCGTGCAGGCGCTGGGCGAACTCGCCCTCTGGCAGATCGCCATGAAGCCGGGCAAGCCTTTCGCTTGCGGCAAGGTCGGCGGCGCGCACTTCATCGGCCTGCCGGGCAACCCGGTGTCCAGCTTTGTGACCTTCCTGGTGCTGGTGCGGCCCTTTTTGCTCAGGCTGCAGGGCGCGTCCGAGGTGGCTCCCGCTTCCATCGCGCTGCCGGCCCATTTCGACTGGCCCAAGGCCGACAAGCGCCGCGAATTTTTGCGCGCCAGGCGCAATGCCGCCGGCGGGCTCGACCTGTTCAGCAACCAGAGCTCGGGTGTGCTGACCTCGGCCGTCTGGGGCGACGGCGTCATCGACAACCCGGCCGGCCAGGTGATTGCCCATGGCGACACGGTGCAGTTCATCCCGTTTTCGGCATTGATGGCGTAAGGCGCCGCATAAAGGCCTTCCCATGAAAGTCACGATCAAATACTTTGCCTCCATCCGCGAAGCCATAGGGCAGGGCAGCGAGGTGCGCGACACCGCCGCCACCACGCTGGCTGCCCTGCGCGATGAACTGCTCGCGGCTACGCCCGCGCATGCCGCCAGCCTGGCGCGCGGCCGGTCGGTGCGCATGGCGCTCAACCAGGTCATGAGCGACGAAGCAGCACTGCTCAGCGATGGCTGCGAAGTCGCTTTCTTCCCGCCCGTGACCGGCGGCTGACCCGCCCGGCTCAAGCCACCAGCGCATCCAGCCGCTGAAGGCGTTCGGCCAATTCGGTAGAAGCCCGTGTCATCGGGCTGCGCAGCTCGTTGCGAAGCAGGCCGCGCTCCGCCATCAACGCCTTGAGCGGCCCCGGATTGGGCTCGGCAAACAGGCCGGCTATCAAGGGCTGCAGTGGCGCCCACAAGGCCTCGGCCCCGGCCAGGTCACCCGCCCGGATGCGCCGCAGCACTTCCACAAAACGTTCCGTGTGCAGATGGGCTGCCGCCGCAATCGCACCCCGGCCGCCCTGTGCCACGGTGCTGAAAATATTCACGTCTTCGCCCGCCAGCACCTGCAGCCGCCCATCGGCGATCAGGGCCTTTGTCTTGGCCGGGTCACCGCCGCAGTCCTTGAGGGCCAGGATGCGCGGGTGGTTGGCCAGCGCCAGCAAGGTTTCAAGTTCCAGGCGGCTGCCGGTGCGATAGGGGATGTCATAGAGGATGACCGGCACGGCGCTCACGTCGGCCAGGGCAGTGAACCATTCAATCAGGCCCGCCTGGGAGGGCCGGATATAGCTGGGCGCGGGCAGCAGGATGCCGACCAGGCCCAGCGCGCCCAGCGCCTCGATGCGTGCCGCCGTCTTGCCCAGGTGGTAGCCCGACAGGCCCATGACCAGTGGCAGGCCGTCGGCTTGTTCCATCACGGTGCGCAGCGTCTGCAACTGCTCGTCCTCGTCCAGGGCGGCGGCTTCGCCGGTGGAGCCGCAGACCACCAGCCCGGCGATGCCCTTGGCGCGGTAATGCGCCACCAGGCGTTTCAAGGCCGCATGATCGACCTTGCCCTGGTCAAAGGGGGTGACGAGCGGGATCCAGAGACCCGAGAAATCGGTGGCGGCCTGATCGGTTTGATCGGCATTGAACGCTGTTTGCATGAAGACACATCCCAAAAAACTGACCGGCTTGAAAGGCCGTCATCAGAACAAGAGAAGGGTGTCCGCAAAAGGCTTGGAAAGTAACCGGCGGTTCCATCGCTCATTCGACGACGGAACCGCAGCCCCGGTCAAATGAGCAACGGTTTTTTCGATTTGCTGGCGCACACCCCAAGGCCGCGGGCGCTGTCGTGCGTCCGGTCGGCGAGGGGGCAGGTGTGGCCATTCATGCGGCAAATCTTACCGTAGGCACTGCGTTCCGGGGGCGCGAGTGGCAAAATTGCCACTATGGCTTCACCCCGTGTCCTGATCACCACCGATGACTTCAACCTCGCCGAGGAGGTGGCTGCACTGCGCGCCACCGACAAGCGGGTGGGTGCCGTCTGCACCTTCACCGGCACCGTTCGTGACCGTAACGACGGCCTGAGCGTCAGCAGCATGGAGCTGGAGCACTACCCCGGTATGACCGAAAAAGCCATCGAAGCCATGGTGGACGAGGCAATGGTGCGCTTTGACATCTTCGGCGCCCGTGTGGTCCACCGCGTTGGCCTGTTGCAGCCGCTGGACCAAGTCGTCCTGGTGGCCGTGACCTCCGCGCACCGCGGTGAAAGCTTCAAGGCCTGCGAGTTCCTGATGGACTACCTCAAGACCCAGGCGCCGTTCTGGAAAAAAGAGCAGACGCCTGAAGGTGCGCGCTGGGTTGATGCGCGCGTGACCGACGACGCGGCGCTGGCCAAGTGGGGCATTGTGGCCCCCAATGCCTGAACACAGGCCCTAGTTCAGGTAGCGGGGCTTTTCCACGGTCTTCGAGGCCGGCGACCGGCGGTGACTTGAGCCACTGGGATTTTTTGAGGCACTTGTTCAGGAGCTGCAGCAATCCCTGGGTGAGCCGGGCGCTGATGGCGATTCGCACATTGCGTCCCGGTTCGGGCAGCTTTTCGATAAAAGCCAGTTCCAGTTTGCCCGATTTCAGCAAAGACATTTTGACTTCCGTCACCAGCAACGGCTCAGTCCCTAGCGGTAGCGCGGCGCCTTCGGCCTGGTAGGGTGTCCTGAAATCGCTTGCCTGGGCCAGAGCTTCTTTGTTGAAGCTTTCCACCATGCGCCGGCGATGCAGGTCCTGCGGCGTTGCGATGTCGCTGTCTTGGGTTTCCCGGGTCAGCTGGTCGGCGGCGGTTTTCGTCAGAATCGGCATCAGGGAGAGCGTCATGCGACGGGTCAACCACAGGCGCAATTCCTCGCTTTCATGGCTGCTGATGCGCACCAGCAGCCTGTCCTGCTCCTGGTGGTAGGTCACCGAGACCTGGTGGATGTTCATGGGGCGATTTTAGGGGCGCCGGGAAAATGCTTGAAAACCAGCACCAGCCCCCCAGATACTGTGCAACATCCATCCGGATGGGCCTGAACCAGGCCTGCCGGAATCCACGGAGCCCTCTTCATGCGACAAGACAAACTGACCACCAAATTCCAGGAAGCCCTGAGCGACGCGCAGTCCCTTGCGCTGGGCAATGACAACGGCTATATCGAGCCGGTCCACCTGCTGGCCGCCATGCTGCGCCAGGACGACGGCCCCCGCGCGCTGCTGGAAAGAGCCGGCGTCAACGTCGGCGGCCTCATGCAGGCGGCCGACGTCGCCGTCAAGAAGCTGCCCCAGGTCCAAGGCCAGGACCAGCTCCAGGTCGGCCCCGACCTCGCCAAGCTGCTGCAGGCCACCGAAAAAGAAGCCATCAAACGCAACGACCAGTTCATCGCCGGCGAACTCTTTCTGCTGGCCGTGGCCGACAGCAAAGGCGACGTCGGCCGCCTGGCCAAGGAAAACGGCCTGACCCGCAAGGCGCTCGAAGCCGCGATAGACGCGGTGCGCGGCGGCCAGGGCGTGAACAGCGCCGACGCCGAAGGCCAGCGCGAAGCCCTCAAGAAATACTGCATGGACCTGACCGAGCGCGCCCGCCTGGGCAAGCTCGACCCAGTCATAGGCCGCGACGACGAAATCCGCCGCGCCATCCAGGTGCTGCAGCGCCGCACCAAGAACAACCCCGTGCTGATCGGCGAGCCCGGCGTCGGCAAGACCGCCATCGTCGAAGGCCTGGCCCAGCGCATCGTGGCCGGCGAGGTGCCGGACTCCCTCAAGGGCAAACGCGTGCTCTCGCTCGACATGGCCGCGCTGCTGGCGGGCGCCAAGTTCCGCGGCGAGTTTGAAGAGCGCCTGAAAACCGTGCTCAACGAGCTGGCCAAGGACGAGGGCCAGACCATTGTTTTCATCGACGAGCTGCACACCATGGTGGGCGCCGGCAAGGCTGAAGGCGCGATGGACGCGGGCAACATGCTCAAGCCCGCACTGGCGCGCGGCGAGCTGCACTGCGTGGGCGCCACCACGCTCGACGAATACCGCAAGTACATCGAAAAAGACGCCGCGCTGGAGCGCCGCTTCCAGAAAATCCTGGTCGGCGAGCCCACGGTGGAGGCCACCATCGCCATCCTGCGCGGCCTGCAGGAAAAGTATGAAGCGCACCACGGCGTGCAGATCACCGACCCGGCCATCGTGGCCGCGGCCGAGCTGAGCCACCGCTACATCACCGACCGTTTCCTGCCCGACAAGGCCATCGACCTGATCGACGAGGCCGCGGCCAAGATCAAGATCGAGATGGACTCCAAGCCCGAGGTCATGGACAAGCTCGACCGCCGCCTGATCCAGCTACAGATCGAGCGCGAAGCCGTGCGCCGCGAAAAAGACGAAGCCTCGCAAAAACGCTTCGAGCTGATCGAAGAAGAAATCGCCAAGCTGCAAAAAGAGATCTCCGACCTCGACGAAATCTGGCAGGCCGAAAAAGCGCAAGCCCTGGGCTCCAAGGACGTCATGGAGGAGATCGACCGCATCCGCTTCCAGATCGAGGAGTTCACCCGCAAGGGCGACTTCAACAAGGTCGCCGAACTGCAATACGGCAAGCTGCCCGAACTCGAAAAGCGCCTGAAGGAAGCGCAGGACATCGAAGCCAGCAAGGGCAAGTCCAACGCGCCCACACTGCTGCGCACCCAGGTCGGCGCCGAAGAGATCGCCGAGGTCGTGGCGCGCGCCACCGGCATCCCTGTCAGCAAGCTCATGCAGGGCGAGCGTGACAAGCTGCTGCAGATGGAGGGCAAGTTGCATGAGCGCGTGGTCGGCCAGGAGGAAGCCATCAGCGCGGTGGCCAACGCGATACGCCGTTCACGCTCCGGCCTGAGCGACCCGAACCGCCCGACCGGCTCCTTCCTGTTCCTGGGCCCCACCGGCGTGGGCAAGACCGAGCTGTGCAAGGCGCTGGCCGGCTTCCTGTTCGACAGCGAAGACCACCTGATACGCGTCGACATGAGCGAGTTCATGGAAAAGCATTCGGTGGCCCGCCTGATAGGCGCGCCTCCGGGCTATGTGGGCTATGAGGAGGGCGGCTACCTGACCGAAGCCGTGCGCCGCAAGCCCTACAGCGTGCTGCTGCTCGACGAGGTCGAAAAAGCCCATCCCGACGTGTTCAATGTGCTGCTGCAGGTGCTGGACGACGGCCGCCTGACGGACGGGCAGGGCCGCACGGTGGACTTCAAGAACACCGTGATTGTCATGACCAGCAACATTGGTTCGCCCATCATCCAGTCCATGGTCGGCAAGCCCACCGAAGAGATCAAGGACGCGGTGACGGACGAACTCAAAAACTATTTCCGGCCCGAGTTCCTGAACCGGATCGACGAGACCGTGGTGTTCCACGCCCTGGATGCGAAGAATATCGAGTCCATCGCGCGGATACAGCTCAAGGTGCTGGTCGCCCGGCTGCAGAAGATGGACCTTGCGCTGGACGTGTCGGAAGCGGCGATCGCCGAGCTCGCCAAGGTCGGCTTCGACCCGGTCTTCGGCGCCAGGCCGCTCAAGCGGGCCATCCAGCAGCGGATCGAAAATCCGCTGAGCAAGCTGCTGCTGGAAGGGCGTTTCCCGCCCAAGAGCACGATACCGGTGGACGTGGATCCCATCCGCGACCCGGGCGTGTTCCGGTTCGAATCGACGGTTCACTAGGGGCCCGTTGACGGCCCCAGGCCACCAGTTTCATGGTGAGCCTCACAGCCCGCTCCGGCTTGCGCCGGGGCGGGTTTTTTTATGACCGCGCCGCGGAGGAAATGCTGGAATCGTCCTACATCTCCACCGGCCCGCCTGGCCTACGATGGGCTTCTGCCCCATCGGAACCGACATGCCCAACCGCCTTGCCCGCGTCGCGCTGCGCACCGCCTGCCTGGCGGCAAGCCTGGCTGTCGGCTCGCAGGCCGCGGCACAAGATCCGGGAAGCAAAGAGGCAGGCGCGCCGCGCACCCTGGCCCCGGTGACCGTCAGCGCCAAGGCCAACCGCGATCCGGTCGAGAAGTCCTACCGCAAAATGATCCGGGGCATGGAACTCTTCGAGCGCGAAAAAAACCTCGCACCAAATGCCCCGCTGCGCTTCAAGCTGCTGCCGCGGCGGCGCGAGACCGACATGAACTCGATTGACATGGAGGTCATAGGCAGCAGCGTCGCCTTTCCGGTGACCATTGCGCCCGACCACACCTTCAGCCTGCCGCGCGACCCAAAGGCTTTCTCGGAAGATGCGCAGGTCATCCCCAACCGCAAGGCGCAAAGCATGACCTGGCGCACCGAGATCCGCACGCCGGGCCTGCCGCCCAATACCCGCCGCCTGGGCGACCTGCGGCTGGAGTGTCGGGTAGGCATGGAGGCCGGCCTGGTTTCGCGCGGCGGCGGCGTTGTTGACCGGATTGCCGGCGCCGTGTTCGACACGCCGGCTTACTGCGACAAGCCGGCTCCGCTCTACCTGTTCTTTTCGGAGCGCCCGCTGTTCAGCGTCACGCTGGTCGCCGGCGAGCGCCGCGAAATCCTGCCCCTGGCCATGCTTTACGCCGCCGCGAGCGACGACCCCAAACTCGACAGGGACCTGCCCGACTGCGACTGCGAGGTGCTGGTGGACCGCACCTACTTCCTGCCCCTGGGCGACCGCAGCTGGCCCAACGACACCCTGGTTGAGTTTGACTACATGGAGGGCGGATGATGCTGGCGTGCAGGCTCATTTTGTGTGCCGGCCTGGTGCTGGCGGGCTGCGCCGGCCCGGGCGGGGTGGAGGAAACCCGGCCGCCTTTTCGTGATGCCAACCTGTCGATGCAGGGTGCGCAGGGGATGGTGATCCCCGGAACCAGCACCAAAGCCGACGTGGCCGCCGCGCTGGGCCCCGCCACGGTGGTCAGGTTCGACAGCGGCTACGAGGTCTGGGCTTACCGGGAGAAGCCGCCCAAAAGCGAAACACCGGGCGCCGAGTTTGTGATCCTGTTTACGCCGTCCGGCATCGTGCAGAAAACCCGGATACGGCCCCGCTACGAGGCGGTTCCTGCTTCCTAGTCGCCCAGGCCGACAAAAATGTTCTGCACGTCGTCGTTCGCATCGATGGCGGCCAGGAAGGCCTCGACTTCCTCAAGCTCGCCGGCGCTCAGGGTGGACGGACTGACGGGATTCTTGGCCTTGTAGCCGAGCTTGGCCGACAGCACGGTAAAACCCTGCGCGGGCAGGGCGCGGCTGACGATGTCCAGGTCGGCGTGGTCGGTCAGGAACATGGTTGTGCCTTCTTCGTGGCCCGGCTCGAAGTCCTGGGCGCCGGCTTCAATCGCGGCCAGTTCGGGGTCGGCGCCGGCAGCCAGGGGTTCGGCTTCAATCATGCCCACGTGGTCGAAGTCCCAGGAGACCGAGCCCGAAGTGCCCAGGTGCCCCTTGCGGAACAGCACACGGATTTCGGAGGCCGTGCGGTTCAGGTTGTCTGTCAGGCATTCGACCATCAGGGGAACGCGGTGCGGCGCGAAGCCCTCGTAGATTACATGCTCGAAATGCACCGCGTCGCCCGTGAGGCCAGCGCCCTTTTTGATGGCGCGCTCCAGGGTGTCCTTGGGCATGGAGACCTTGCGGGCCTGCTCCACCACCAGCCGCAGCCGTGCGTTCGAGGCCGGGTCCGCGCCGTTGCGCGCCGCGACCATGATTTCCTTGGCCAGTTTGCCGAATACCCGGCCCCTGGCATTCGCGGCCAGTTCCTTGCCTTTTGCTTTCCACTGCGCGCCCATGTCCGTTCTTCCTTGCTGTTGCCGCGCCAAGCGCCTGGCTGTGTATTGGGGGTCCTGCGGCACGGCGCGAAGCGCGCGCTGCGGGATCGGGGTCTCTGGTTATACACCCATACGGTGCGGCCGCAACGGTAGGACGGCGCCGACGCGAACATCAGCGCCTTCCCGCTACAGCAGGAGTGGAGCGGCGCTAATTTTGGACACCTGTCAACACGAAAGGAGCCGACATGCCAAGAGGTGACAAATCCTCCTACTCCGACAAGCAAAAGCGCAAAGCCGAGCACATCGAGGAAGGCTATGAGGACCGCGGCGTCGGCAAGGAAGAAGCCGAGCGGCGCGCCTGGGCCACGGTGAACAAGGAAACTGGCGGCGGCAAAAAGTCCGGCTCGGGCCGCGGCAAGGCGGAGAACCACGCGCCTTCACGCAAGGGTGGGCGCCTGGGCGGCGCGGCGGCGGCTTCGCGCACCGCGGCCGAGCGTTCGGCGTCTGCCAAAAAGGCCGCGGCCACCCGCAAGCGCAACGCTTCGAAGTAAGCCTTACTTGACCGGGATCACGGTGCCGGCCGGCACCGGAACGGCCGTGACGCTGTTTTGCGGCGAGCCTTCTATGACCCGGTCCGAGTAGGTCAGGTAGACCAGCGTGTTGCGTTTGGTGTCTATCATGCGCACCACCCGCAGTCTCTTGAAGACCAGCGAAATACGCTCGCTGAACATTTCTTCCTGCTTGTCCATAGGCTTGGCGCCAAAGCTGATGACGCCGGTCTGCCGGCAGGCGATGGAGGCTTCGGCCTTGTCCTCGGCCAGGCCGAAAGCGCCCTTGATGCCGCCGGTCTTGGCGCGCGACACATAGCAGGTCACACCTGCGACCTTGGGATCGTCGTAGGCATCGACCACGATCTTGTGGTCTGGGCCTATGAACTTGAACACGGTGTCGACGGCGCCGATTTCCTCCCCGCCGGCACCGCCGCAGGCGGAGATGAGCAGGAGCAGGCTGAGCGCGCCGAACGCGGGGCGCAGAAGGTGTCGGGTGGTCATGGAATATCCCTCTTGGTATGTGTTGGATGCCGTGGGCTCTCGCGGCCCGGGTTTCTAATGTACAAAACCCACGCGCCGCGCGAGCCGCCTCGGTGCAAGAAGGGCAAGCAAATGTCAGCTCAGGGCTTCAAAAGCTCAAAAAAACCGCTCGCCAGGCGCTCGCCGTTGACCATGATGTCTACCTCATGCCGGCCGGCATGGTGCACACGCGTCGTGAAGTCGCGCACCACCTGGCTGCGTGACAGCCGCACGCTTTCGCCCGCGCCCAGATTCAGTTCCTTGAGCTTGAAGACCTTGGCCGAGCTGCTGCCGCCTTTTTTGACGTAGTGGATGGTGTAGTCCACCACCAGGCGCTGGCTCTGGCGCGAGGTGGACTGCAGCGTGAACGACAGCTCCAGCCGTTCACCCAGGCTGAGTTTTTTCGGGCTGACGGTAAAGCCGCTGATGCTGGCCGCCGCCTTTTTGCCGGCGCCTATCACGCCCAGCGCCTGCCTGTCGCCCTGTTTGATCAGGGTGCGCAGCGCGTGGCGCGCGATCCACGCGGTGTGCGGGTTGTCCAGCGGCCAGCTTTTGAGGCGCTTGAGCACCCACTCGGGATGCAGCTTTGTGATGTCGTTGAGGTGGTTGGCCACCGACTTGCGCACGTAGAGGCTGCTGTCGGCCTTGAGCGCTTCCAGGATGGGCGCGGCAAGTTCCGGGTCGGCCATCAGCGCATCCAGCCTGAAAGACCAGGGCAGGCGAGGGCGGCTGCCTTCGCTGGCCAGGCGCCGCACGTGTTCGCTCTCGTCCGTGGCCCAGGTTTTCATCACGGCCAGCGTGCGCGCCGGGTCCTGGCGGATGAACTCGCGGATGGCGTATTCAGAGCTGCCGAAGGCGGTGAAAAACTTCAGCGCCTCCATGGACGTGTCAAAGTCGTCGCGTCCATAAAGGCCCACATAGTCCGGCAGCACCAGGGTGACAAACCCGCTGTTGATGCGCGGCGCCAGCTTGCGCAGGATGGCGATGGCTTTTTTGTAGTCCGTGGGCAGCGTGGCGTGCAGGCATTCGCTGGTACGCCGCAGCCGCTGCATCAGCGAGAGCTCGTCCAGCCCGGGCAGCGCCAGCGCGAGAAACTTCTTGCCGTCAAAACGCGGATAGACCGCAGCGGTTTCCGCCGCGATGTGGCGATAGCGCGCGGGATCGAAGATGTTTTTGAGGGCGGGAGCGGCGGTGTCGGACATGGCGCCCGATTCTGCCACCGCAGGGTTTTTCAGGCTTCCAGAGCGGCGCGCGGGTCAAACGCCTTGAAGGCCTCGGCCATGTCCTCGTAAGCCTTTTTGGCCGCCTTGCTGCCGGCGGGCGGCAGCGCCAGTTGCAGCACAAAGTAGAAGTCGCCCGCCGGCTTGCCCGGCAGGCCCCGGCCCTTGAGCCTGAGCTTGTTCCCCGGTGATGAGCTCGGCGGGATGGTGAGCTCGACCCGGCCCGTCGGCGTGGCCGCCTCGACCTGCGCGCCCAGGGCGGCCTCCCAGGGGGCCACGGGCAGGTTCATGTAGACGTCGCGGCCGTCGACGCGATAGAGCTTGTGCGGCAGGAATTCCACGTCCAGGTAGAGGTCGCCAGCGCCGCCCTTGCCGGCCCCCGGCGCACCCTGTCCGGCCAGGCGGATGTGCTGGCCGGCGCGTATGCCCTTGGGAATGGTGAATTCGATGCTGCGGGGCTGGCCGCGCCTGCCCGGCTCGCTGAGCTGCAGCGTGCGCGTGGCGCCCTGGTACGAGTCCTCGATGGCGATCTGTATCTTCGCGTGCTGGTCCTCGCCGGCCATGTCGAAACCGCCGCGGGCACGGCCCATGCCGCCCCCCATGTCGGCGCCCATGCTGCGAAAGATGGCGTCAAAGAAATCGCTGTGATCGAAGCCCCCGGCCTCGCCAAAGAACGCTTGGCCGTCGGCTTCCTCACGCGCCTGCCACCCCGGCGGCGGCCGGAATTCCTGGCCGGCCTGCCAGTTCGCGCCCAGCCTGTCGTAAGCCGCGCGCTTTTCAGGGTCGCGCAGCACCTCATAGGCTTCGGAAATCTCCTTGAAGCGCGCCTCGGCGTTCTTTTCCTTGCTGACGTCGGGGTGGTATTTACGTGCCAGCTTGCGGTGGGCTTTTTTGATCTCGTCGGGTGTGGCGTCGCGCGCCACGCCCATGGCCTTGTAGTAGTCCTTGTATTCCATGAAAAACCTTCCTCGGGGATGGTTGGCCCGGCGGCTCCGGCCGCCAGGTCAGTTGCACCAGGCTTGTAAATGGGGGCGACCGCCTCAGGGTCAACCCGCAGCGCCGCTGGAGTTGCGCCTCTACCGGGCGGTTGTGGCGGTCCCTATCATCCAGCGATGACCTCCAGCCCATCCCTCTCCCCTGAAAGTGCCGGCCTGCGCACCCTGTTTGACGCCCAGCACCAGGTCAGTCGCGCGCAGGTCGAAGTGCCGCTGGCGCTGCGCCGCGACCGCCTGTTGCGCATACGCGCCTTGCTGGACGAACACGGCGCCGAACTGGCGCAGGCCGTCAACGCCGACTTCGGGGTGCGCTCGCCGCAACTCACCGAAATCGCCGACATCTTTGTGCTGCGCTCGCTGCTGTCCAGCACGCTCAGGCATTTGCCGAAGTGGATGAAATCCGTCAAGGTGCGCACACCGCTGTATTTGCAGCCTTCGCGCGCCTTCCTGCAGCGCCAGCCGCTGGGCGTGGTGGGCGTGGTCTCACCCTGGAACTACCCGGTGCAACTCTCGCTGGGTCCCGTCATCACCGCCCTGGCCGCGGGCAACCGCGTGATGCTCAAGCCCAGCGAACTCACGCCGCGCACCTCGGCCCTGCTGGCCACGCTGATTGAACAGTCCTTTGCGCCCAACGAGCTGTGTGTGGTGCAGGGCGACGGCCAACTGGCCGCCGAATTCGCCGGCCTGCCGTTTGACCACCTGTTCTTCACCGGCTCCACCGCCGTGGGCCGCAAGGTGGCTGAAGCCGCCGCCGCCAACCTCACGCCGACCACGCTGGAGCTGGGCGGCAAGTCGCCCTGCATCATCGATGCCTCCTGCGACATCGACAAGGCCGCCATCAAGATCGCGCACGGCAAGCTGCTCAACGCCGGCCAGACCTGCATCGCGCCCGATTACGTGCTCTTGCCGCAGGGCAGCGAAACGGCTTTTGGTGAGGCTTTTGCCCGCGCCGTGGCAACGCTGTTTCCCACCATCACCGGCAACCCCGACTACGCGGCCATCATCAGCCCGCGCCACCTGGAGCGGCTGCAGGCGCTGCTGGCGCAGGCCGAAGGCGAGGGTGCGCGGCTGCAGACTGTTCAGCCCGTGCACCCCGGTATGGCCGGCGTGGGCGCGGCATCCCGGCAGATGGCGCCGGTGCTGGCCTTTGATGTCCCCGCCACCTCGAAGCTGCTCAGCGAGGAAATCTTCGGCCCCATCCTGCCGGTGATTCCTTATGCGTCGATCGACGAAGCGATCCGCTACGTCAACGCCAGGCCGCGGCCGCTGGCGCTCTACTGGTTCGGCACCGACACCGGTTCGCGCGACCATGTGCTGGCACGCACCGTGAGCGGCGGCGTCACCGTGAACGACACGCTGATGCACATCGCCCACGAAAACCTGCCCTTCGGCGGCGTCGGCGAAAGCGGCTGGGGCGCCTACCACGGTGAGACCGGTTTCCTGCGGCTCACGCAGCAAAAGCCGGTGATGGTTCAGTCCAAATGGGCGCGCGGGGATTTGTTCTATCCGCCTTATGGGAAGCGCTTCGAGCAGGTCATGGGATTGCTCAAGCGATTGCTTTGAGCTTTGCCTAAGGCGCGGCCCCAAACACCTGCGTCCAGTAAATTCCCAGGCTGCTCTGGGTGTTCACCACAAAGGCCGCGCCCATCTCCCTGAAAGCGGGCGACATGATGTTGGCGCAATGGCCGGGGCTGTTGATCCAGCCGCGCACGGCCGCGTCGGCATCCACCTGGCCGGCGGCGATGTTCTCGCCGATGGCGCGCCAGCGGTAACCGGCACGCGTAGCCCGGCTGTCCACCGTGCTGCCGTCGCGGCCGGTGTGGCTGAAGTAGTCGTAACGCGCCATGTCGGCGGCATGGGCGCTGGCCAGGCCGTACAGCGCGGGGTTGAGCCGCAGCGGCGGCGCCGCCGCGAAAGCCTGGTTGCCGCAGCGCTGCGGCCGGGAACGCGCCTCGTTGACCAGCGCCAGCACCCGCGCCTGCACCTGGTCGGCCTGCGCCGCGGCGGGCGGCGCAAAGGGCTCGGCCAACACCACCCAGGTTTGTGCGCCGCGCTGGTAAAAGCCGGCCTCCAGAAACTCGCTGCGCATGGCCGCGCCGCATGAGCTGCCCAGCGCCTTTTGCGTCAGGGCCGCGGCCCCGGTGGCGCCCCGCACCGTGATCTGCACGGTGCGCTGGGCGCGGTAGCCGCTGGCTTTGAGCGCGTCATCGAGCTTGCGGCCGCCCGCGACCAGCGCTGCGGCGCGCGACAGCGCGGCATCTTCACGCAGCGGGGCAGCCGGGCGGGCGCCTTTTCCGCAGCCCTGCTGGCGCAGCGCATTGAGCGCGCGCAGCAGCGGGGCATGGTCTTGTGCCGCCGGCTGCGCCTGCGCCAGGCTGGCGGCGGCCAGCAGGATCGCCAGCGCCGCACGCGCGCACGCGCCCCGTGCTTTTGTCGCCATGCTGGAAGTTCGCATGGCTGCATGATAGCCAGCGGTACGACCGGACCGGCGCGGGGGCCGAGGCAGGGCCGGTAAGATATTTTTTTGAAAAGATATGAACCCTTTCGACGCCGGCAGGCCTCTTTGTCAGCATCCACCACCAACAAGGAGTTCCTGATGTTTTTCCTGCAACGCAATCTTCCCGCCTGGGAACGGGCTTTTCGCCTGGGCAGCGCGCTGCTGCTGGCCTGCGCCGGCCTGCTATGGCTACCGGCCGGCTGGCCCGTGGCCTTGGCGCTGGGCAGCGCGCTGGTCATGGGGCTGACGGGCATGATCGGGTTCTGCCCGGCCTGCGCGCTCGTCGGTCGCAAGCCTGTGGCCAAAGGCAAGCCGTGAAGGCCAGTCCCCAACTGGTCGACGCCGCCCGCGGCGGAGACGCCCAGGCCATCGCCCAACTGCTCACACAGTGCCAGCCGGACCTCAAGCGTTTCGCGCGCCGGACCTGTTCTTCCGCCGAGGATGCCGAAGACGCGGTGCAGGCCGCGCTGTGGCAGCTCTACCGCAAGATAGGCGCGCTGCGAACCGCCGCGACTTTCGCCGTCTGGCTGTTTCGCATCGTCGAGCGCGAATGCTTTCGCCTGTTCCGCGGCCGCGGTGCCGCCCAGGCCCAGGAGGGCGCCGACGTGGAAGCCGTCGCCGCGCCGGCGCTGCCGCTGGACCTGCGGTTGGACTTGAGCCGCGCCATCGCCGCCTTGCCCGAGGCCTATCGCGAGGTGCTGATCCTGCGCGACGTCGATGAACTCACGGCACCCGAGGTGGCCCAGCATTTGGGCCTGGGCGTGGACGCGGTCAAGAGCCGGCTGCACCGGGCGCGCGCCATGGTGCGGGAGCGCCTGATGGCCAGCGGCTACTGGCACAAGGATGGCGGCATCGACGGCCTGCCCTGAGCGCCGGCTACCGGTCGTCCTCGCAACCCCCACCGGCGGTCGAAAGCAGGGGTCCGCTGCCTTGGCACCCCCTTAGAATGGCCCCCAAAATAACCTGGAGGGGTGAGCCATGCCTTTTGTCGGATTGGGACTTCATTTTTTTGTGGCGGTGTTCTTCGCCGTCCACGCCCTGCGCAGCGGCCAGCAGCTGTACTGGCTGATCATCCTGTTCTCTTTCCCCCTGCTGGGCAGCATCGTCTATTTTGTGGCGATCTACCTGCCGGACTCGCGGCTGGAGCGCGGCGCACGCAAGGTGGTGGCCGCCGCCGCGAAGACGCTCAATCCGACGCGGGAACTCAAGGAGGCGCATGCCGCCTTCGACTACACGCCGACCGCCCAGAACCAGATGCGCCTGGCCGCCGCGCTGCTGGAGGCCGGCCAGCCCCTGGAAGCCGCCCAGACCTACGACGCCTGCCTCAAGGGGCCGTTCGCGTCCGACCTGGAGATCAGGCTGGGCGCGTCGCGCGCCTATTTCGCCTGCGAGCGCTATGCCGAGGCCGTCACCCACCTGGAATTCATCCGCAAAACCGACCCCGCCTTTCGGGCGGAGCAAATCTCGCTGCTGCTGGCCCAGGCCTACGCGGGCGCCGGCAGGGCCAGCGATGCCAGGGCAGAGTTCGAGTCCGCCGTGGAGCGTTTCGGCAGCTTTGAAAGCCGCGCCGAATACGCCATCTGGGCCGCGACAAGCGGCGACACCGCTACCAGCGCGCGCCTGCAGGTCGAACTGCAGCGCTCCATGGAGCGCTGGAACAGGCACACCCGCGAGCTCAACAAGCCTTTGCTGCGGCGCTTGAATGCCGCGTTTGAGGGCCGCTGACAGCGGCAACCCCCGGCGCCATTGCTGACCTCCATCGCATGCGCCTGGGCCGCCCCTCATTGAAAGCCCGCCTGCTGCTGATGCTGGTGGCCGTTCCCTTGATCACCTGGTTCGCGGTCAAGCCCGTGCGGGTGGTTGCGCCGGGGCTGATGGGCATGCACTGCCTGAACGCGTCGGTCTGCGTCGACGACGCCTCCCGGCTGGTGCAGGCCGCCGGCCTCTACGCCGAAGGCATGGCTTTTGTGCCGGAGCTGCTGGGCCCCTTCAAAGGCAAACCCCGCGTGATCTTTTGCGCGACACAGGCTTGTGCCGATTCGTTTGGCCTGGGTGCGCGCGCGGCGGTCACCCTGGGTACCTGGGGCACGGTGATAGGCCCGCGCGCCTGGGAGTCTTATTTTGTGCGCCATGAATTGATTCACTATGCGCAGGCCGAGCGCTTAGGCACCTTGCGCCTGCTGTTCAAGCCGCAGTGGTTCGTGGAAGGCATGGCCTATGCGCTGAGCCAGGACCCGCGGGAGCCGCTGACCGAACCGTTTGAAAGCCAGCGCAGGCGTTTCCAGGCCTGGTATGGCGCGGTTGGCAAGCAGGCGCTGTGGCAGGCAGCCCGGGATCTCTAGGGGCGGGGCTTATTTCTGGAAATGGCTGGGCGGCTGCCCCATGGCCGCCTTGAACATCGCGGTGAAGGCGCTGTCGCTGGCATAACCGCTGGCCGCCGCCACGGCGCTGACCGATTGCCCGCGCGTGAGCAAGGGCAGGGCATGGGCCAGGATGGCCTGCTGGCGCCACTGCTGGTAGCTCAGTCCCAGCTCATCGCGGAACAACCTGGCCACGGTGCGTTCGCTGGCGCCGATGTCCGCGGCCCATTCGGCCAGTGTGGCCCGCTGCGACGGCGCGCGCAGCACGGCTTCGCACAGGGCACGCAGCCGCTTGTCGCCGGTTTGCGGATGCGGCATGGGCACGCCCAGCGCCTGGATGTCGGCATGCGTGAGCTCGTCCAGCACCAGGCCGCTCAGCAATTGCTCGCGCGAAGGGGCCAAGGGATGCCCCGGTGACGCGGCGTCGAGTGCGCTGATGGATTCGCGCAGCAGCGGCGACACCACCAGCACGCGGCAGCCGCTCCATCCTTTGGGTGTGGCGCTGGCGTCGATGTAGAGGGTGCGGAACTCGGCTGCCTCCAGCACGGTGATGTGGTGCTGCGCGCCGGGCGCGATCCACACGGCGCGCGAGGGCGGCACGATGTAGGTGATTTCGCCGCCGGCGCCGTCGCTTTCGGCCGTGACCTGCACGACGCCGGTGGCGCAATAGGCCAGTTGCGCCCAGTCGTGGGAATGCGGTTCGAAGTGGGTGTCGGCCGGCATGGAGCGGGCGCGCACGCGCACCGGCCGCTTCGGGCTGGGGGTGAAGCTATCGGTATCACCCACCGGCATGAGGCGAAGGCCGGGGCTACGTGCATGGTCAATGACCACCCGGGTGGTTTTGTCTGAAATTCGATGAATCATGGCTATTTGTCGCATTTCAGCAGGCGAGGCCAATACTACGATAGCGCCATGAATACTTCAAGCACCGCGACCGCCGGCAACGCGATTTCCCTCAAACAGGACGCCAGCGTGATCGGCCTGGTCGGCACGGCCCACCTGATCAGCCATTTCAGCCAGCTGCTGCTGGCACCGCTGTTTCCCTGGCTCAAGGAAGCCTTCAACGTCAGCTACGCCGAGCTCGGCTTCCTGATGACGATTTTTTTCGTCGTTTCGTGCGCGGTGCAGGCGCTCTCGGGTTTTGTGGTCGACCGTTTCGGCCCGCGACCCATCCTGTTCGGCGGCCTGACCCTGCTGGGCCTGGCGGCTTTCGGTTATTCCATCAGCACCAGCTACTGGATGATGGCCGGCTTTGCCGTGATGGCCGGCATCGGCAACGGTGTCTTCCACCCGGTCGACTACACGCTGCTCAACCGCAAGGTCAGTGCGCCGCGCCTGGGCCATGCCTACAGCGTGCACGGCATCACCGGCAGCCTGGGCTGGGCGCTGGCCCCGGCCATGCTGGTGCCGCTGACCTTCGCATTTTCCTGGCGCGTGGCGTTGGCCTGCGCGGGTGTGCTGGCCTTTGTCGTGCTGACGGTGCTGGTCTTCAATCGCGACAAGCTCACGCTGGCTGTGACGGCCCCGGCCAAGGGCGCGCCGGCGGCCGACAGCTCGCTGGGTTTCCTGAAGATCCCCGCGGTCTGGATGTGTTTTGCGTTTTTCTTCTGGTACGCCATCGTGCTCAGCGTGGTGCAGGCTTTCGCGCCTGAAGCCGCGCGCCACCTGCATGAGGTGCCGCTGCCGCTGGTCGCCATGTGCCTGACGATTTACATGGTGTGCAGTGCCGGCGGCATGGTGTTCGGCGGCTTTCTCGCGTCGGACCCGGCGCGCTGCGAGCGCATCGTGGGCATAGGCTTTGGCGTGGCGGCCGTGTTCGCGCTGCTGCTGGCCCTGGGCAGCTACCCGGCATGGGTGGTGCCCGTGCTGTTCGGCGTCATGGGTTTTGCCTCGGGTATTGCCGGGCCTTCGCGCGACCTGCTGGTCAAGCGCTCGACGCCCGAAAACGCCTCGGGCCGGGTCTACGGCGTGGTGTATGCGGGCCTGGACATAGGCCAGGCCGTGTCGCCGCTGGTTTTCGGCGCGATGATGGACCACGGCCAGTACCGCGGCGTACTGCTGGGCCTGGCGCTGATGCAGGCCGTGCTGATCGCCAGCGCCTTCAATGTGCGCCGCGTGCGCCGCACGGCGCTGCCGGCCGCGGGGCAGATGCCGACGGCCGTTTAGAAAACCCAGGGGCAGGCCGCGGGCTGTGTGCGCGGCAGCAACGGTTTTCGGGTGGACTTGCGCGCTACGATGGCTTGAACAGGGGGCCAAGCCTATACTGATTTGCATGAGCCACACCCGGTATGCGACGGCCTTTTTAGCTCGTGCCCTGCTGGGTGCCGCATGCCTGCTGCCCATGCTGGCCGGCGCGCAGATCGCGCCGCTGAAGTACGAACTGAGCGGCGACGTCGGCGGCGCCGTCTACGGCACGCAAAGCGTGATCCGCAGCAAGGGCAACGAGACCCGTTTGCTGCCCTACGGTTTTTTTGACTACGGCCGCCTCGCCGTGCGTGTGGACACCCTGAGCCTGAAGACCGTGAAATTCGGCTACGGCTACCTGGAGTTGGCGGGCCGTGTCAGCCAGGACGGCTGGCGCGCCGACACCGCCGCGCTGTCGGGCCTGAAGGACCGCAAGACACCGATCCCGCTGGGCATAGGCACCTTCCAGGAAACGCCTTACGGCGCCCTGTTCCTGAACGCCTTTGTCGACACCAACAAGTCGCACGGCACATTGCTGGAAGCCACCTACGCGGCGGAGTTCAAGCTCGGAAGCTGGTCCTTCTTTCCGCAGGTGGGGCTGGAATACAGCAACGCCAAATACAACAACTACCTCTACGGCGTCAGCGCGGCGGAGTCCGCAGCCAGCGGCTTCTCGGTGTACAACGCGGGCGCTTCGACGTCCCCTGTGCTGGGGTTGGGGGTGGATGTGCCGCTGGGTGAGCCGTGGACGCTGACCATGCAGCTGCGCCGCAAGTGGCTGGATTCGTCTGTGCGCAATAGCCCGCTGCTGAGCCGGCGCACGCAGGACACTGGTTATATCGCGGTGTCCTATCGTTTCCGCTAGACACTAGCGAAAAGGCCGGCTCAGGAAGCGTGAGCCTTCCAGCCCGAAGCGCCAGGGCTGGTCCATGGCCTTGGAAATACCGATGCGCGGGCCGCTGACGATGCGCGGGCGCCCGGTCGCAGGCAGCAGTTCAAAAGGCGGCAAGGTGACGCCGAGGCCGTTGTGCTCACGCGTGATCCCCAGCGCCTGGCCCACACGCCCGGGCCCTGCGCACAGCAGGCGCGCATCGTCCAGCCCTCGCCGTAGGCGCATCTGGTCCAGCCCGGCAAGCGGCTCGATGGCGCGTATCAGCACCCCGGCGCCATGGCCTTCCTCGCGGCAGACGATGTTCAGGCACCAGTGGATTCCGTAGGAACGGTAAACATAAGCATGGGCAGGCGGGCCGAACATGACCGCGTTGCGCGGCGTCGGGCCGGAAAAGCTGTGCGAGGCCGGGTCTTCGCGGTCGTAGGCCTCGGTCTCGACGATGCGCCCGCCCACCCCTTCGACCAGCAGGACGGCGCCTATCAGCCGGCGCGCAACGGTGGGCGAGGGAGCCAGAAAATCAAGGGTCATGTCGTCAGCTTGTCAGATCGCAGCGTTTCAGTGCCCCACCGTATCACAAGGGCAAAGGGCGCGGCGTAGCATGGCCCAAAACCCATGGAGCTGGCGCTATGACCCTGAGCCGAACTTCTCGCTTGCTGGCCTTGGCGGCGGCGCTGGCGTGGGCGCCGTTCGCACTGGCGGATGAGGCCCTGTGGACGTTGCTCAAGGGCGGCGGCCAGGTGGTGCTGGTCCGGCATGCCTTGACGACGCCCGGTGTGGGCGACCCCGACGGCATGAAGCTCGACGATTGCGGCACACAGCGCAACTTGAGCGATGAAGGCCGCGCACATGCGCGGCAACTGGGCGAAGCCTTCCGCCAGCGCGGCGTTGCCGTCGGGCGGCTGCTGTCCAGCCCGTGGTGCCGGTCCATCGAGACGGCGAAGCTAGCCTTCGGGACGACGCCGGAATTGACGCCGGCCCTGGGCAACCTCTTTGGCCGCAGAGCGGAGGCTGAGCGGCAACTGGCCGGCCTCAGGCCGCTGGCCGGACAGAAACCGGCAAACGGCAATACGGTGATGGTGTCGCACGGCTCGACCATTGCCGCCCTGACCGGCATATCGCCGGACACAGGCGAGATGGTGGTGCTCACGCCGCAGGGCGGCGGCCGCTTCAAGGTGGCGGGCCGGATGACGGCCCACACACCCTGAGCTGCGCACCCCTCATACCGCGCTTCGGTGCCTTGCGATGCAGGTGTCCAGCACCTCGCCGCTATCGCGCTGCCACCAGTTGCCGGCTGAAAAAATCTCCACCTCGCTGTAGCCGGCGAAGCCCTGGGCTTCCACCCAGCCGCGAATTTTCGGGATGTCGATGACGCCGTCGCCCATCATGCCGCGGTCGTTGAGCAGGTCCGTCGTCGGGGTCAGCCAGTCGCAGACGTGAAAGGCCAGCAGCCGCTCCATGCCGGCGCGCCGGATCTGGGCTTCCAGCTTGGGATCCCACCAGACGTGGTAGACGTCCACGGCGACGCCAAGTGCGCCTGTCTTTGAAGGGTCGAGCGCATCGCAGACGTCCAGCGCATGTTCGAGGGTGTTGATGCAGGCGCGGTCGGCCGCGTACATGGGATGCAGCGGTTCAATCGCCAGCGGCATCTTGCTGGCCCTGGCGTACTCCAGCAATGCGGCGATGCCGTCATGCACCTGGCTGCGCGACAGCGCGATGTCCTTGTGCGCCGCCTTGCCGGCCAGCGCGCCGGGCAGTCCGCCCACCACCAGTACCAGGCAGGCGGCGTTCAGTTCGCAGGCCTCGTCGACGGCGCGGCGGTTGTCGTCATGGGCCGCTTTGAGGCCGGCTGCATCGGCCGCGGGAAACATGCCGCCCCGGCAGTAACCCGAGAGTTCAAGCCCGTGGGTTTTGACGAGTTTGGAGATCGCCGGCAGGCCGGCTGCGGCCACCTGGTCGCGCCAGGGCGAGACCGCGCGTATGCCGCGCGCCGCGCAGGCTTCGAGGATCTTCGTCAGCGGCTGCTCGACGCCCCGGCTTTTGCGCACGGTCGCGGTGTTGATGGAGAGCCAGCGGTGGTCTTGGGAAAAGTTTCTCATGGGTAGGGACTTCAGTCAGGTCGAAGGCGGCGTGGTTTTGCGCCGCCGCAGTTCGCGGATGATGGCCGCGTTGTCGAGTTCGCCGTCACCGGCGGCTACGGCCGCGCGCAGCAGGGCCGCATGGGTTTCGGACAAGGGCAGCTCCTGGCCTTCGGCCGCGGCGCCCTGGATCATCAGCATGACGTCCTTGAGATGCTGGTGAATGCGTGACTGCGGCGCAAAGTCTTCCTCCACCATCATCCTGCCCTTGGCCTCGGCCGCGCCGGACGTGGCGGGGCTGGCCAGCACCAGCGCCAGGAACTGCTCGGGGCCTATGCCCAGGCTTTCGGCGAAGACCATGCCCTCGGCCAGCGCCGCCCGGTTCAGGCCCAGCACGAGGTTGGTCGCGAGCTTGGCCCTGGCACCCATGCCGGCGCCGCCGACGTGGATGCGGTTGCCTGAAATGGCGGACAGCACCGGCTCGCATGCCTGCAGTGCGCCGGCCTCGCCACCCAGCAGCAGGGTGGCTTCACCGGCGGCTATTTGCTGGCTGGAGCCCGAGAGCGGCGCTTCAATGAAGGCAATGCTGCGCGCCCCCAGCCGCGCGGCCAGGGCTTGGAGCTCATGAGGGGTGCCGGTGGAGCAGTCGATGATGCTGCGAACGCCGAAGACGGACAGCAGGCCTCCCGGCCCTTCGACCACTTTGAGCACGTCGCCGGTATGAAAAACGGCCAGCACCATGCAGGAGGCCGCATTGGCCACTTCGGCCAGGGAGCCGGCAGCGCAGCCGCCTTGGGCGGCCAGGGCCGCCCGGGCCTCTTCGCGCAGGTCGAAGCCGGTGACCTGGAAACCGGCGGCCATCAAGCGCCGCGCCAGCGCCATGCCGACCAGGCCCAGCCCGACAACGCCGATGGAGTTTGCCGCCGTCATGGTGTCACGCCGCGAGCGACGCGCCTCCACAGACCTGGATGTCCTGGCCGGTGATGGCCGCGGCGTCGGGCGAAAGCAGGAAGGCGACCAGCGCGGCGATCTCCGTCGGCCGTATCAGCCGGCCCAGCGGCGGTAACTTCGGCGGGACCGTCGTGCGCGCAGGGTCGGCGAGCATGGCCGTTTCGGTGGCAGCCGGTGACACCACATTGACGGTGACACCCGAAGCCACGGTTTCGGCAGCCCAACTGCGCGCCAGCGCCACCAGCGCGGCCTTGGTTGCCGCGTACTGGCTGCGGCCTGCCATGCCGCGCGCCACGCGGCTGCCGATCAGCACCACACGGCCCGCACCGGCCTGCGCCATGGCGGGAACGACCTGGTTGGCGATGCGCGTGACGGCATCGACATGCAGCTGCCACATCAGCGCGGAGTCCTCATTGGAGAGCGCGCCCAGCCGGCCCACGCGCAGCACGCCGGCAGCGTGGACCAGGGCCTGTACGGCGCCCGCCGAGCGCACGGCTTGCTCGGTCGCCTGGGCATGGCAGAGGTTGACCTCGGTGGACGAAAACGCCGGGTGCACGATGCGCGCGGGCGCGATGTCCAGGCCGATCACGTCCCAGCCGCCGTCGAGCAATGCCTGGGCAACGGCCAGGCCTATGCCCGAGCTGCAGCCCGTGACCAGGGCGCGTTTCACATCTTCAGTGGCCATGGTTGTGCATATTATTCGACACGGATGTTGCCGTCGGTGATGATCTTCTGTGAGCGCGCCATGTCGCTGTTCTGGAATTTCGCGAAGTCCTCCGGCGTGCCGGGCGTCAGCACCAAGCCTTGCTGTATCAGTTTTTCGCGCATGTCGCTTGCCAGCGCCTTGTTGGTTTCGGCGTTGAGTTTCTGCGTGATGTCCGCCGGCAATTTTGCCGGGCCCCACAGGCCGTACCAGCTGTAAAACTCATAGCCGGGAATCGTCTCTGCCACGGTCGGCACATCGGGCAGGTTGGGCACGCGCTTGTCGCCGGTGATGGCGACGACGCGCAACAGGCCGCTCTTGTGGTACTGCAGCGAGCCGAGGATGGGGTCGATAAAGCCGTCGATCTGGCCGCCAATCAAATCCTGGAAAGCCGGCGCCGTACCCTTGTAGGGCACCACGGTGTATTCGATGCCGCCGGCGCGCTTGAGCAGCTCGGTGGACAGGTGGCCGGCCGAGCCGATGGAGCCGACCGCAAACGTCATCTTGCCGGGGTTGGCCTTGGCGTGGGCAATCAGCGACTTCACGTCGGTGATCGGCAAGTTCTTGTTGATGGCAATCGACAAGGGCGCCTTGGCAACGAGCGAGACGGGCGTGAAGTCTTTCACCACACCGTAGGGCACGGACTTCATGGTCATGGGTGCGGTGGTGAAAGTGGAAGCATTGAAGAGCAGGGTGTAGCCGTCTGCAGGCGCCTGCGCGACCACATGCGCACCGATGGTGCCGTTGCCGCCCGCGCGGTTTTCCACCACAAAGGGCTGGCCCATCTGCTCACCGAGCTTCTGCGCCAGCTGCCGGCCCACCGCGTCCAGCGTGCCGCCGGGCGGGAAGGGAATGATGACCTTGACCGGGCGGCTGGGATAGGCCTGCGCCGCGGCGCCAAAGGCAGCAGCTACGAGGCCGGCGGCCAGGCTGGCTTTGAGGAAAATGCGCGTCTTCATGGTTTGTCTCCAGAGGTCGTAAAAATAGACTCGGGGGAAGTTCTTGTGACTTCTTCTTGGCTACTCGACGCCGTGCAGCGCCAGTAGCGTTTTCATGCGGCGTAGGGCCAACTCGGGCTGCTCCAACAGGTTGGCGGCATCAGCGAGGCGGAACAGTTCGGCGAAATGCTGCAGCGAACGCGTGCTCTGCTGGCCGCCCACCATCGTGAAGTGCTTCTGGTGGCCGTTGAGCCAGGCCATGAAGACCACGCCGGTTTTGTAAAAGCGCGTGGGCGCAGCGAAGATGTGGCGCGACAGCGGCACGGTGGGACCCAGGATGGCGTGGAAGGCGTCGACATTGCCTTTGGCGAGTTCGCCGAGTGCGGCACTCGCGGCCGGCGCGATGGCATCAAAGATGCCCAGCAAGGCATCGCTCTGGCCGTGCGTCGCCTCCTTGCCGAAACCGTCGCCGGCGATCAGCTCGGCGTAGTTGAAGTCGTCGCCGGTGTACATGCGCACGCCCGCGGGCAGCTTTCGGCGCATCGCGATTTCCTTGTCCTTGTCGAGCAGCGAGATCTTGATGCCGTCGACCTTGCCGGCATGCGCCGCGATGATGCCGAGCGCGGTGTCCATGGCGCGGTCGGTATCGGCATTGCCCCAGTAGCCGGCCAGCGCCGGGTCGAACATGTCGCCCAGCCAGTGCAGCACGACGGGTTGTTTGGCCTGGCTCAGGATGCGGTCGTAAACACGTTCGTAGTCGGCCGGGTTTTTGGCGACGCGGGCCAGTGCGCGGCTGGCCATCACGATCAGCTTGCCGCCGAGTTTTTCAATCGCGGCCATCTGCTCTTCGTAGCCGGCAATGACTTCGTCGATGTTCTTGACGTTTTCCAGCACCAGGTGGTCGGTGCCGCAGCCGGAAGCCACCAATGCACCCGGCATATCTTTGGCGGCGTCCAGCGAGCGGCGTATCAATTCCAGCGAAGTCGGCCAGTCCAGGCCCATGCCGCGCTGGGCGGTGTCCATGGCCTCGGCCACGCCCAGGCCCAGCGACCACAGGTGGCGGCGGTAGGCGATGGTGGCGTCCCAGTCGACCGCGCAGGCCAGCCAGGGGTCCACTGCCGCCAGCGGGTCGGCGACCACGTGCGCGGCGGAATAGGCGATGCGGTTGAAACGCGTGCCGGGCGCGGGCGCGGCCGGCGCCTTGCCGCGCAAGGTATAAGGCTGCAGGCCGCCATCGGCCGAAGGCAAGGAGAGTGTCAGTGCCATGGAAATCCCCTTCAGACTTTGAGCGGCGGCACGTCGATCCAGCGCCGTTCTTTCCAGCTTTGCAGGGCCGCCTCGACCAGCTGCACGCCCTTGGCGCCTTCGGGCAGCGTCCATTTGTAGGGCTCGTTTTCCACCACGTGTCGGATGAAGTGTTCCCACTGGATCTTGAAGCCGTTGTCGTAGGTCTGCGAATCCGGGACCTCCTGCCATTGGTCGAAGAAATTCATCATCTGCTTTTCGTCGGGGTTCCAGACCGGGCGCGGCGTGGTCACGCGCGACTGGGCGCGGCAGCTCGACAGGCCGGCAACGGCCGAGCCGTGTGTGCCGTCCACATGGAAGGTGACCAGATCGTCGCGGCGCACGCGGGTGGCCCAGGACATGTTCATCTGGGCGATGACGGGTTCGCCGCCGTGGCCTGTGAGTTCGGCCGTGGCATAGGCCGCATCGTCGGCGGTGGCCTTGTAGGGCTTGCCGGCTTCGTCCCAGCGCTGGGGAATGTGGGTGGCGCCTATGCAGGAAATGGACTTGACCTCGCCGAACAGGTTGTCCAGCACGTAGCGCCAGTGGCACATCATGTCCAGGATCATGCCGCCGCCGTCTTCGGTGCGGTAGTTCCAGGAGGGGCGCTGTATCGGCTGCAGGTCACCTTCGAACACCCAGTAGCCGAACTCCAGGCGCACCGACAGCATCTTTCCGAAGAAACCGGCGCGGCGTAGCATGTCGAGCTTGCGCAGGCCGGGCAGGAAAAGCTTGTCTTGCACGGCGCCGTGCTTCAGGCCGGATTTCTCGGCCAGGCGGGCGATCTCGACGGCTTCGTTGAGGTTGGTGGCGATCGGTTTTTCGCAGTAGACGTGTTTGCCGGCGCGTAGGGCCTTGGCCAGCAAGGTCGGGCGCATCTGCGTGGTGCCGGCGTCGAAGAAGATCGTGTCGTCCTTGTTCTTCAAGGCCTCGTCGAGGTCGGTTCCCCAGCGCGAGATGCCGTGGGCCTTGGCCAGGGCTTCGATCTTTTCAGCGTTGCGGCCTATCAGGATAGGGTCTGGCATGGCCTTGCCGCCGTTGGACAGCGTGACGCCGCCCTGTTTGCGGATCGCCACGATGGAGCGGATCAGGTGCTGGTTCATGCCCATGCGCCCGGTCACGCCGTGCATGATGATGCCGAGTCGTTGTGTGCTCATGTGTGTTTCCTTGTTGCGGAGGTTTAGTAATCGGAACGCATCGCGTCCCAGGAAATATGGCCGCCGGCCTGGCCGGTGGCGAAGCCGGGACTGTCGAGTGAGCCCAGCGAAATCTGCCCGCCCTTGATGCGCAGCCGCACGGCGTCAAAGCTGTACTCGTACAGCGTGTCGTGCCCCAGCAGCAGGTTTTGCTGCTCGGCCTCGGGGGCGGCCATCAGCCCGTTGACGTAGTGGTGGCCGTTGCGCTCCACGTGCGCCAGGCCCAGCCAGCCGACCAGCGCCAAGTCCTGCTGCACGCCCAGGCCTGCCTGCATGGTGAGGTCCTCGCCCGAGAGAAAGTAGGGTGCACCGGGCGTTGCCTGGTTCCACATGGCGCAGCGCGCGGAGTTGATCACCGACTTGTAGAAGCCCTTGCAGCTTTTGCTGGACACACCGGTGTAGCCCAGCGCCCTGGCCTGGACGAAGGCATCCAGCGTGGCATCGGATTCATCCACCAGCAGGGGAACGTGTCTGGCCAATACCGACACGTCCTGCGCCAGCGCCTGGTCGCGGCGCAGCGGCTGCTCCACGAAGGCGGTGCTGGCCAGCAGCGGCGCGAGCTGGGGGGCTGCGCTGAGCTGCGCGAAGAAGTCGGCAAAGGCGCCGGCGCTGGCGTATTGCTCATTGCCGTCCAGCGTGATGACGCGTGCCGCGCCTTCCAGCACGTGGCTGATGGCCGTCAGGCGCGCTATGTCGGTTTCGGTGTCGCCGCTGAGCTTGATCTTGAAATGGCGGTGGCCGTAGCGCGTGATGGCCGACTCCAGCGAGGTGGGCAGGCCATCGGTTGGCTCCTGCGCCGGTTTGTCCGCGTGGGTGATTGCATCGGCCAGCCCGACGGTATGCCGCGCCGCGATTTGTTTGCGCGGCATCTGCAGCGACAGGAAGCGCGCCATGTCGAAATCGCGCAGGTCGGCGGCCAGGCCGCTGCCGCGCAGGTCCATGCCGGCCGCATTGGCGCTCATGCCGGCGGCAAAGCTGCAATTGAGCTTGAGCAGCAGTGCGTCAAGGATGGCGCGGTCCAGCAGGGCCGGGCCGTAGCTGGCGGCCAGCGGGTTCAGGCCGGCGGCCGCGCCGCTGGCCATCAGCGCGGGGTAATGGTGCGCGAAGTGCTGCCAGGCGGTCCGGGCTGAGGTATCGGCGCAGTAGGCGGCGCGGGCGGCCGTGAGCGCATCGCGCAGCTGCCGGAAGTTGTCTTCATTCGACAGGGCCGGATTCTTGTCGAACCACTTCGGGATCATCATTTCCGCCGCGCAGCCCTCTGAGGTCGACCCGTCGGCGAAGCTTATGCGGGCCCGCACATAGACCTGGGGGCAGGAAGTCACCGTGGCCGCGCCAAAGCGGAAGGGAAGGCGCAGCACCACGTCGCGCTCGAAAAAGCGGATGTCGTCGATCCGGAAACGGAGGGCGTCGTCCATGGCGTGCGGCTTCAGTGGTCCAGCGTGCCCTGCGAATAAAAATGCGCGCGCACCTTTTTGGCATAGACCGCGAACTCGGGCGAGCCCATCATGTCCAGCGTGCGCGGGCGCGGGCGCGGCAGGTCTATGTCGTAGATCGCGGCAATGGAACCCGGCCGCTCGCTCATGACGATGACGCGGTCGGACAGGAACACGGCCTCGGGAATGCTGTGGGTGATCAGCAGCACGGTTTTTTTCGAGGCCGACCAGATGCGCTGCAACTCCAGGTTCATCTTCTCGCGCGTCATCGCATCCAGCGCGCCGAAGGGCTCGTCCATCAGCAGCACCGAAGGGTCGTGCAGCAGCGCCCGGCAGATCGAGGCGCGCTGCTGCATGCCGCCCGACAGCTGCCAGGGGTATTTGTTTTCAAATCCTTTGAGGCCGGCCATTTCGATCAGCTGCATTGCCTTGGCCAGCGCCTGCTCCTTGGGCATATGGCGCATTTCAGCCTGCAGCAGGATGTTTTTGAGCACCGTGCGCCAGGCCAGCAGCACCGCGCTCTGGAACACGATGCCCACGTCTTTCTGCGGCCCGTTGATGGGCTTGCCCGCCAGGGTCAGCGTGCCGCCCGAGATGGGCAGCAGGCCGGCCACCATTTTCAGCAGCGTGCTTTTGCCGCAGCCCGAAGGCCCGACGACGGAGATGAATTCGCCTTCGCGTATCGAAAAATCCAGGGGCTTGAGCGACTCGACCGGGCCGTCCTTGGTCTGGTAGGTCTTGGAGACACCGCGGGCTTCTATCAGGTGGTCGTTGGGCATGGATGAAGTACGCCTTCTTCAGTTCGTCGGCAGGAAGTCCAGGCTCACGTAGTCTTCGGGCTTGCCGCGCGTGGAGGCATCCATGCCGCCGTATTGCACCAGCAGGTCCAGCGAGTCGCTGACGTTTTTCATGCTGACGCGGAAGGGGCGCTGGCTAGCGGTTTCCTTGGTGTGGTACAGCGCCACGCTTTGTTTCATGCCGACGATCAGCGTGTCGCGCACGCCGGCCTTGGGGTTGGCCTTGAGCATCGCGTCGACGGCCGCTTCTGGGCTTTTCTCGGCAGCCTCTGCGGCGCGCGTGGAGGCGCGCATGAAGCGTTTGACCAGGTCGGGGTTCTCGGTCAGCAGGTTTTTGTTGGCGATGATGCCGGAGCTGATTTGGTTGATGCCCGAGTCGGCGAAGCGTATCGGGTAGACCTGCTTGCCGGTGGCATCCTGCAGCTTGATGGCCTGGTCCATCACGTAGCCGAGAAGCAGGTCGGCCTGGCCGTTCATCACGGCATTGAGCTTGGTCTGGCCGTCGCCCGAGACGATCTTGACCTGGTCGGCCTGGATGTTGTTGACCTTGAGGAACAGCGGCCACATCTGCGACATCGAATCGCCCGGCGTGGTGGCCACCGTCTTGCCGATGATGTCTTTGGGCGTCTTGATGTTTTTGTCGGCAAAGCCCATGACCGACATGGGGCTCAGCTGGAACAGCACGCCGGTGGACTTGAGCGGCGCGCCCTTGGCGGCAGCCTTGATCATGGTGGTGACGTCGATGTAGCCGAAGGTGGCGGACTTGGCCGCTACGGCTTGGGCGGTGACGGCCGAGCCGCGGCCCTCCTGGATGTCGAGGTCTATGCCTTCCTCTGCGTAGAAGCCGCGTTCCTTGCCGAGGAAGAAGGGCGCGTGCTCGCTGTAGAGGTACCAGTTGAGCATCAGCGTGACTTTTTCGGGGGCCTTGGTCTGCGCCTGGGCGGGCGACATGGCCAGCATCAGTGCGCCGGCGATGGCGGTGAGCAAAGGGGATATGAGGTTCTTCATGATGTGTCTCCTGGGGTTGCCGGTGATGGAACGTGACGAGGGGAACGAAAAACAAAAAAAGGGAGGGGGAGGCGCGGCGGCCTAAAACACCTGGCGCTGCGAGGCATGCCAGGGAATCATCAGCCGCTCGACCAGGTCTATGGCCGCGAAGAGCAGCACGCCGATGGAGGACAGCACCACCAGCGCGGCGAACATCAGGGGCAGGTCGAAGTTGCCGTTGGCCACCTGCAGCACATAGCCGATGCCGGAATTCGAGCCGACGAATTCGCCGACCACTGCGCCCACCACGGCCAGCGTGATGGAGACCTTGAGGCCGCTGAAGATGGCGGGCAGGGCCTGCGGCAGGCTGATCTTGAAAAAGGTTTGCAGGCGGCTGGCGCCCATGGAACGCGCCAGGTCCAGCATGTCGGGCTCGACCGACTTGAAACCCATGACGGTGGACACCACGACCGGGAAAAAGCCCAGCAGGAAGGCCGAGATGATCTTGGGAAAGATGCCGAAGCCGAACCACACGACAAACAGCGGCGCGATCGCGACCTTGGGGATGCTTTGCGAAAACACCAGCAAGGGGTAGACGTAGGACTCGACGACGCGGGAGTAGGCGATCACCATGGCCAGCGGGATGCCGATGAGGATGGTGAGCGCGAAGCCGCCCAGCGTGGCCTGGGTGGTCTTCCAGCTTTCGCGCAGCAGGCGGCTCCATTCGGACACCAGTTGCTCCACGACCTGCTCGGGGCGCGGGATCAGGTAGGCCGGGATCTTGAAGCCGCGTATGGCCAGGTCCCACAGCACCAGCAGCAGCAGGATCAGCAGGAAGGGCCTGAGTGCCGGTAACAACAGCAACTTGCGCAGCATCGGATAAGTCTCCTGGTTGCCCATGCGGCATGGCGCCGCGGGCCGGCACGTCCGTATGTAACTATATGGTGAATTGTTGGGGCTAGGCCGGAGGCTGTCAACGGCCCCTAGGGAAACTCCGGGGGTGGGCAGACGGCAGGCCGGTGCTCAGTGCATCACGTAGCCGAGCACCATGTCCGTCATGTGCGACAGGCGCTGGGCCATGGCTTTGGGAGCGCGCAGATCACGCCCGAAGATGGTCGAGAGCGTCTGGTTGTTCGAGAGGTAGAAGTAACAGATTGAAGCAATCGAGATGTAGAGCTGGATCGGGTCTATGCCGGCCCGGAACAGCGCCTGGCGGCGCCCGCGCTCAAGCACCGTGTCCAGCATCTGCACCAGCGGCGAGTTCATTTCCTGGATGCGCGAGGACTTCTTCAGGTGCGCCGCATTGTGCTGGTTTTCACTGTTGAGCAGCGAGATGAACTCGGGATGCTCAAGGTAGTAATGCCAGGTGAAGGAGACCAGTTCGCGTATCGCCTCGACCGGATCCATTTCATCGAGGTGCAGCTTCTGCTCGGCCGCGCGTATGTCGGCGTAGGTGTTCTCCAGAACCGCGAGGAAGAGGTCGTCCTTGCTCTTGAAATAGTAGTAGATCAGGCGCTTGTTGATGTCGGCGCGCTCGGCGATACGGTCCACCCGGGCGCCGGCCAGGCCGTAGAGCGCGAACTCGTCGCGCGCGGCCAGGAGTATGGTCTGCTGCGAGCGGTCCGCGTCGCGTGAGCGGGGTTCCTGTGCGGATGAGGGGGTGGCTGCCATGTTGCAAATTTAACTGTTTGGTGAATTATTGCAAGTCCTGTGGGCCAAATTGCCGAAGGCCGCGCCATGGACACTATCGTCGCAACCGCTATCGCCGCATAATCAAAACAGGCTTTGGCCATTCGCGCCCAGGCCGCAACGCAAGCCAAGGAGGCCCACCATGAGCAATTCGAACACCCCCAAAGACGGTGACTTCGCGCACTGGGTTGAAGAAAAATCTGAAGCACTCAGGTTTGAGCTTGGCGAAAAATTCCCCGTTCCGCCCACCATCCTCGTCTCGCCCTCGGTGCATGCGGAAACCGGCTGGCAAAAACTCGAGGAAGTGCTGCTGGAGCACGAAGAACCGACGCAGGAGTTCCTTGACGAACTGGCCGCCCTCGAAGCTGCCCCACCGCTGAGCGATGAAGAGTTGGATCGCCAGGCTCTGGCTGCCGGCGGCAGCGATGGCGACGCCGCCACACCTGAATAAGCACAGCGCTCGAAGCTGGGCCCTCTTCATGCAAGCAGGGGCCGCGGAACCGGCTTTGCCGGGCCGCAGGCGCAGCGCCCCCTCGGGGGGCAGCGAGCCACACGAAGTGGGGGAGCGTGGGGGCCATATCCAGCACAATAGCCTTCATGACTCAACAACTTGCCGGCCACCTCCTCGTTGATTGCCTTCTGGCCCAAGGCGTTACCCACGCATTCGGCGTGCCTGGCGAAAGCTACCTGGCCGTGCTCGACGGCCTGCATGCGCGCCGGGGCAAGATCCAGTTTGTCACCTGCCGGCAGGAGGGCGGCGCGGCCTTTATGGCCGAGGCCCATGGCAAGCTGACCGGCCGGCCGGGCGTTTGCATGGTCACGCGCGGGCCGGGCGCCACGAATGCCTCCATCGGCGTGCACACAGCCTTCCAGGATTCGACGCCCATGGTGCTGCTGGTGGGCGACGTGGCCAGCGACTGCCGCGACCGCGAGGCCTTCCAGGAGGTGGATTATTTCAACTTCTTCGGCCCCAGCACCAAGGCTTTCGCCAAGCGCGTGGAACGTATTGATGAGGCCGACCGCATTCCCGAATACGTGGCGCGCGCCTTTGCCACCGCGATGAACGGCCGCCCGGGCCCGGTGGTGCTGGTGCTGCCGGAAGACATGCTGACCCGCATGACGGCCGCGCAGCCGCTGCCGCGCGTGGAGGCGGTGCAGGCCTGGAGCGACCCAGGCTCGCTGCGCACGCTGCGCGAGATGCTGCTCAAGTCTGAGCGCCCGCTGATCATCGCGGGCGGCGGGGGCTGGACGCCGCAGTCGGCGCAGGCGCTGCAGCGCTTTGCCGAGAACTGGAAGCTGCCGGTGGGCAATGCCTTCCGCTTCCAGGACACTTTTGACAACCACCACCCGCTTTATGCCGGCGACGTGGGCATAGGCCTGAACCCCAAGCTGGCCGCGCGCGTGAAGGCCAGCGACCTGATCATCGCCATAGGCCCGCGCCTGGGCGAAATGACGACCGGCAACTACACGCTGCTCGAAGCGCCCCGGCCGAAACAAAAACTGGTGCACATCCATGCCAGCGCCGAAGAACTCAACCGCGTCTACCAGGCCGACCTCGCCATCAACGCCACCATGAACGCCGCCGCGCGTTCGCTGGAGGTGCTGACGGCGCCGGTGACCGTAGCCTGGGAGGCCTGGACGGCCTCGGCCAACGAGGACTACCTGGAGAACCTCCAGCCCACGCCTTCGGCCAATCTCCCCGGCGACATCGACATGCCGGCCATCGTCGGCCTGCTGCAAAAACATTTGCCGGCTGATGCGGTGCTGACCAATGGCGCGGGCAACTTCGCCAGCTGGGTGCACCGCTTCTTCAAGCACCACGGCCTGGTCAAGGGCCACAAGACGCAGCTGGCGCCCACCGTGGGGGCCATGGGCTACGGCGTGCCGGCGGGCATCGCCGCGGCCATCACGACAGGCCGCACGGCTTTTACGATTGCCGGCGACGGCGACTTTTTGATGAACGGCCAGGAGCTGGCCACGGCCGTGCAGCACGGCGCGAAAAGCATCATCGTGCTGCTCAACAACGGCATGTACGGCACCATACGCATGCACCAGGAAAGGGAGTACCCGACGCACGAAAGTGGTTCACGCCTGAACAACCCGGACTTCGCGGGCCTGGCGCGCGCCTACGGTTATGCCGGCGTGCGCATCACGCGCACGGATGAGTTCGAGACGGAACTTCTGGCGGCCCTGGAACGCAAAGAGGGCACGGTGATCGAAGTGACGCTGGACCCGGAAGTCATCACCACGCGCGGCACGCTGTCAGCCATCACCACGGCGGCCGCTGCGCGGCTCGCCGGCGGCTCGGGTCTTTGATCCGGTGGACCTGGTTCACGAACGGTAAAGAGCAATGGCATGAACGTGGTCTTCGACTTCGGCGCGGTGCTGTTCGAGTGGCAACCGGCTGAGCTTTTACGCACCCACTTGAGCCATGTCACGCCGACGGCCGAGGCGGCCCGGAAGCTGGCGGCGGATATGTTCCACCATGAGGACTGGGCGGCCTTCGACCGCGGTACGCGCGAGTTGCCCGATGTGGTGGCATCCATGGCGCGGCGGCTGGCCTTGCCGGCCGACTTGCTGCATGGGTTTCTCGCGCCCATCGGGGAGCGCCTGCTGCCGATTGACACCACTGTGGCTTTGCTGGAGCAGTTGCAGCAGCGCCGCGGCAGCCGGGGCGACGTGCATCTCTATTACCTTTCCAACATGCCATCGCCTTTTGCGCGAGTCCTGGAAAGCCGGCACGACTTCCTGCGCCATTTCGACGGTGGTATCTTCTCCGGCGACGTGAAATTGGCCAAACCCGACCCGGCGATCTTCGAGCTGCTGGCCGAGCGCTATGGGCTGGTGCCGGCCGACACGCTGTTCATCGACGATCTTGCCGCCAATGTCGCCGCGGCCCGGCAACTGGGCTGGCAGACCATCCACTGCACGGCACCCGCCGGCTTGCCGGCCCAGGTGGCGGCACTGTTACCTGCCTGAGCTCCCATAAAAAAGGCCGGGGTGACCCGGCCTTTTTTTATGGGAAGCCGCCTCATGACAAGGCGGCCTCAAACCATGAGGGATTACTCCTTGATGTCCACAGCGTAGAAGTTGTGGCGGCCGAACGGGCTGTTCTTGTAGCCGATCACGCTCTTGCGGATGGGCTTCAATTGCACCGCGTGGGCGATGGTGAACCAGGGAGCCTGTTCCTTGAAGATGACCTGGGCCTGCTGGTAGAGCTTGATGCGCTCGGCGGGGTTGGTCACGGTCTTGGCCTTCAGGACCAGGTCTTCATACGGCTGGTAGCAGAACTTGGCGATGTTGGACCCGCTGGCCGACTGGGCCGAAGCGCAGCCGAGCAGGGTGTACATGAAGTTGTCAGGATCGCCGTTGTCGCCGGTCCAGCCCAGCATGCCCATCTGGTGTTCGCCGGCCTGCAGGCGCTTGCGGTACTCGCCCCATTCGAAGCTCTTGATCTCGGCGGTCACGCCGACCTTGACCAGGTCGGCCTGCATCAACTCGGCGATGCGCTTGGCATTCGGGTTGTACGGGCGCTGTACGGGCATGGCCCACAGGTCGGTGGTGAAACCGTTGGGGAAACCGGCCTGGGCCAGCAATTTCTTGGCGGCTTCGGGGTTGTACTCGTCGTCCTTGATGGCGTTGTTGTACGCGGCCATGGTCGGCGGGATCGGGTTCTTGGCGGCGACGCCGGTGCTCAGGTACACACCGTCAACAATGGCTTTCTTGTTGATGGCCATGTTGATGGCCTTGCGCACGCGCACGTCGTCAAAGGGCTTCTTGGTCGTGTTGTAGGCGAGGTAGCCCACGTTCAGGCCGGCCTGCTCGACGATCGTGACGTTGGAGTCCTTGCGGATCGCGTCCAGGTCGGCGGGGTTGGGGTAAGGCATGACCTGGCATTCGTTCTTCTGCAGCTTGGCCCAGCGGACCGATGCGTCAGGCGTGATCGAGTACACGAGGTCGTCGATCTTGGCTTTGCCGCCCCAGTACTGCGGGAAGGCCTTGTAGCGGATGACCGCGTCTTTCTGGTACTGCACCAGGTAGAAGGGGCCGGTGCCGACCGGGTCCTGGTCGATTTTTTCCGGCGTGCCGGCCTTGAGCATGGCGTCGGCGTATTCCTTGGACTGGACGGCCGCATAAGGCATGGCCAGGTTGGCGAGGAACGGTGCTTCAGGCTGGTTCAGCGTGATCTTGATGGTGAGGTCGTTGACCTTTTCCACCGATTTGATCAGCTTGGGCATGCCCATGTCGCTGAAGTAGGAGTGGTTGGGGCTGGTGACCTTGAAGAAGGCGTTGTCTTCCTTCCACTGGCGCTCGAACATGAACACCACGTCGTCGGCGTTGAAGTCGCGCGTCGGCTTGAAGGCCTTGTTGCTGGCGTGCCATTTCACGCCCTTGCGCAGCGTGAAGGTGTATTCCTTGCCGTCGGCGGAAATGTCCCATTTCTCGGCCAGGCCGGGAACGACCTTGGTGCCGCCGTATTCGAATTCGACGAGGCGGTTGTAGACGGGTTCGTTGGCATCAAACGACGTACCCGTGGTGTTGACGCCGGGGTAGAAGTTTTCGGGGCTGCCTTCAGAGCAGAACACCAGCGTCTTCGCGGAGACGGGTGAAAGTGCCAGCAGCGCTGGCAGGGCGACGGCGCACAGCAATGCGCGCTGGACCGGACGGAGCCGGCTTGCACTTGGTTTGGTCTGAATCATTTGACGATCCCTTTGGAGGTTGATGCTGCTTCGCAGCGGGGCTTGCGGCCAGTTTGCACCACATTTGTGACGTGGTGCGCCCTGGTCATTAAAAAACGTGGCCTGAAACCGGTGCGGGAAGGCATGGTTTCAGGTCACGCAGTGAGAAAGTTTTCGGCATAGTGGCACGCCACCTGCCGGTCCGCAACTTCGCGCAGCTGCGGCCTTTCGGCGCGGCAGCGGTCGGTGACATGCGGGCAGCGGGTCGAAAAGACGCAGCCGGTGGGCGGGTTCAGCGGCGAGGGGAGTTCGCCCTTGAGCACGATGCGCTGCTTGACGCCGGTGCTGCCGGCCAGGCCCGGCGTGGAGGCCAGCAAGGCCTGGGTGTAGGGGTGCAGGGGTTTGTTGAACAGGGTGTTTTTTTCGCCTTGCTCGACCGCGTGGCCCAGGTACATCACCAGCACGTCGTGGGCGATGTGGCGCACCACGCCCAGGTCGTGCGAGATGAACAGGTAGGCCAGGCCCATGGACTGCTGCAGGTCGGCCAGCAGGTTGAGCACCTGGGCCTGGATGGAGACGTCGAGTGCCGACACCGGTTCGTCGGCCACCACCACAGTGGGGTTGAGCATCAGCGCGCGCGCGATGGCGATGCGCTGGCGCTGCCCGCCTGAAAACATGTGCGGGTAACGGTCGTAGTGCTCGGGGCGCAAGCCCACCATGGCCAGCATGGCGCGGGCCTTGGCGGCGCGTTCCTCGGCGTTCAGGCTGGTGTTGATCTCGAGCGGGGCTTCGAGGATGGCACCGATCTTTTTACGCGGGTTCAGCGAGCCGTAGGGGTTCTGGAACACCAGCTGCACGGCCTTGCGCAGGCCCAGGCGCTCGTCATGCGGTGCGTTCACGGCGTCGATGCCGGTGATGCGCAATTCGCCACCCGTGGGGGTTTCGATCAGCGACACCATGCGGGCCAGCGTGGATTTGCCGCAACCGGATTCGCCGACGACGGCCAGCGTCTTGCCGGCGTGGACCGAAAAGGACACGCCGCCGACGGCCTGCAGGTGGTCGGACTTGCGCATGAAGCCGCGGCGGATCTCATAGACCTGCTTGAGGTTTTTGGCCTCGACGACGGGGCCTGCCGGCACGGCGCTAGGGGTGATGGCGGCGGTGCTCATTGCGCGGCCTCCACCAGCGGGGTGTCACGCTCGATATTGGCTTGGCGGCTCGGGTCGCCCAGTGGGTAGTGGCAACGCACCATGCCGTCCTTCCAGGCGCGCAGCAGCGGGCGCTCGTTGCGCGAATGCTCGGTGGCGTAGGCGCAGCGCGGGGCGAACAGGCAGCCGGTGGGCCGGTCGTAGAGGCCGGGCACCATGCCGGGAATGGTCGCCAGGCGCGCGCTGCCGTCGCTGCGCTCGGGCAGGGCCGACAGCAGGGCCTCGGTGTAGGGGTGCTGGGGCGTGTTGAAGAGGGCGTGCGCGCTTTGCTCTTCCATGATCTGGCCGGCGTACATGACGGCGATGCGCTGCGCCATTTCGGACACCACACCCATGTTGTGGGTGATCAGCACCAGCGCCATGCCGCGCTCTTTCTGCAGGCTGCGCAGCAAATCGAGGATCTGCGCCTGGATGGTCACGTCGAGCGCCGTGGTCGGCTCGTCGGCGATCAGCAGGCGCGGGTTGCAGGCGATCGCCATGGCGATCATCACGCGCTGGTTCATGCCGCCCGAAAGCTGGTGTGGATAGGCCTTGAGGCGGCTTTCGGGCGAATTGATGCCGACCTGCTCGAGCAACTCGATGGCCTTGCGCGTGGCGGCTTTTTTGTCCAGCCCCAAGTGTAGGCGCAGGGTTTCGGTGATCTGGAAGCCGACGGTGAAGCAGGGGTTCAGGCTGGTCGTCGGTTCCTGGAAGATCATCGCCACGTCTTTGCCGATGAGCTTGTTGCGCTCGCCTTGCGACAGCTTGAGGAGGTCGTGGCCGGCGAAGCGGAGCTTGTCGGCCTTGACGCGGCCGGGGTAGGCCACCAGGCCCATCAAGGCCATCATGGTGACGCTTTTGCCGGAGCCGGACTCGCCGACGATGCCGAGGACTTCACCTTCTTCAAGCGACAGGCTGATGCCGTCGACGGCGTGCATCACGCCGTTTTGCGAGGGGAACTCGACGGAGAGGTTTTCTATTTCTAGGAGAGCCATACGAAATCTTTCAGCGTTTCAATTTCGGGTCGAACGCGTCGCGCAGTCCGTCACCCAGCAAATTGAAGGCCAGCACAGTGATCAAAATTGCGAGGCCGGGGAAGGTCACAACCCACCAGGCGCGCAGAACAAATTCGCGGGCATCGGCCAGCATGGTGCCCCATTCGGGAGAAGGCGGCTGCGCGCCCAGGCCCAGGAAGCCCAGGGCGGCCGCGTCCAGGATGGCGGTCGAGACACCCAGCGAGGCCTGCACGATCAACGGCGCCGTGCAGTTGGGCAGGATCTCGCTGAACATCAGGCGGATACGGCTGGCGCCGCTCATGCGGGCGGCCGTCACGTAGTCGCGCGAGGTCTCGGCGATCACCGCGGCGCGCGTGATGCGCACGTAATGCGGCAGTACGACGATGGCCACGGCCAGCATGGCGTTCATCAGCCCGGGGCCGAGGATGGCCACAATCACGATGGCCAGCAGCAGGCTGGGCAGGGTCAGGATGATGTCCATGAGGCGCATCACCGCGATCTCGAAGATGCCGCGGAAAAACCCCGCGAGCAGGCCCAGCACGGTGCCGACTACCACCGACAGCGCCACCACGGCCAAGCCGATGACCAGCGACAGGCGGGCGCCGTACATCAGGCGCGAGAGAATGTCGCGGCCGATGGCGTCGGTGCCCAGCGGGTAGGTCCATGATCCGCCGGTTTGCCAGGCCGGAGGTTTGAGGAAGACCGCATTGTTGGTGATGTTGGGCGCGTGCGGCGCCAGCAGCGGCGCGAACAGCGCGATCAGCAGCACGCCGATGACGATGACCAAGCCGATCACGGCGCCGTTGTTGGCGCTGAAGTAGTTCCAGAATTCGCGCAGCGGGTGCGGCGGCGCGGGCGCGGTAGCGGGTTTCAAGGTGGCCGTGCTCATCGCTGGTGCCTGATGCGTGGGTTAATGATGCCGTAGGTGATGTCCACCAGCAGGTTGACGGCCATGACGATGGCGCCCAGCAGCAGGATGCCGCCCTGCAGCACGGGGTAGTCGCGGCGGCTGATGGCTTCGATCAGCCATTTGCCGACGCCGGGCCAGGAAAAGATGGTTTCGGTCAGGATGGCGCCGGTGAACAGCACGCCGACCTGCAGGCCGATCACGGTGACCACCGGGATCAGGGCGTTGCGCAGCGCATGCAGGGCCACCACGCGCAGGTTGGAAAGACCTTTGGCGCGCGCGGTGCGGATGTAGTCCTCGCCCAGCACTTCCAGCATGGCCGAGCGCGTCATGCGCGCGATCACCGCCAGCGGATTGGTGCCCAGCACGATCATGGGCAATATCAGGTGCGAGGCGGCCGACCAGAACGCACCTTTGTCGTCGGAAAGCAGTGAGTCGATCAGCAGAAAGCCGGTGGTGGGCTCGATGAAGTACTGCACCGACAGCCGGCCGGAGACCGGCGTCCAGCCGAGCTCGACCGAAAACAGCAGGATCAGCAGCAGCCCCCACCAGAAAATCGGCATGGAGTAACCCGTGAGGGACACCCCCATGACACCGTGGTCGAGTATCGAGTTTCGCTTCACCGCCGCCAGGATGCCGGCCGGTATGCCGATCAGCAGCGCGAACAAAATCGCGCAGACCGCCAGTTCGATGGTGGCCGGAAACAGCGTGAGGAACTCGCGCAGCACGGGCTCCTGGGTGATCAGCGACTTGCCCAGGTCGCCCTTGAGCACGCGGACGATGTAGATGCCGTACTGCACCATAACGGGCTTGTCCAGGCCGAATTCCTTGAGGAGCTGGGCATGGCGCACCGGATCGATGCCGCGTTCGCCCGCCATGGTTTCAATCGGGTCTCCCGGCACCATGCGGATCAGGAAGAAGGCCAGCAGTGTCATCCCCAGGAAGGTGGGGATGATCAGGCTCAGTCGGGTAAAGATAAAGCGCAGCATTATCGCGGGATGCTAAGGCAAGGCTTAGCGCTGGCTAGGGAATTTCCGTCGCGAAAGCGACATGCGGAGCGCGCGGAAATTTCCGCCGCCCCCGTCTTCAAATGCAGTGGCATCAACATGGGATCTTGTCTAGTCAGTCAGGCCCGGGGCAGTGCCGCGGGGAATTTTTTATCTTAGCAACATTAGCATCATTTTTCGGCACTGCCGCCACCGGCGGGCTACCCAGTAACCCTATGGCATCAGCACACCTACAGTGGCGCTTGCGGCGCTAATGAAGCGTGTTTCGAAGGCGAAGGAGTAATGCAGGATGCGTGCCAGAGGGGCGTCGCTGCGAGGCCGGGGCGGTGCGTGCGTGCATAAAAAAAGGCCGGTGAAACCGGCCTTTTCGAAATCGGCGGAAGCCGATTACTTGACGTGCTTGCCGATCAGGCCAGCCATCTCGAACATCGACACTTGCGCCTTGCCGAAAACGGCGCGCAGTTTTTCGTCGGCGTTGATCATGCGCTTGTTGACCTTGTCCTGCAGGCCCTTGGATTTGATGTAAACCCACAGCTTGCTGACGATCTCGGTGCGTGGCAGAGGCTTGTCGCCAACCACGGCTGCCAGTGCGGGGCTCAAGGTCAGCGCTTTCATGAACGCTGCATTGGGCGTACGCTTTTTGGCGGGCGCTTTTTTCGCTGCTGGCTTTTTGGCCGCAACCTTCTTGGCGGGAGCTGCTTTCTTCGCGGCTACCTTTTTCGCAGGCGCTGCTTTTTTCGCAGGAGCCTTCTTCGCAGGAGCTGCTTTCTTCGCAGCTACTTTCTTTGCCGGAGCAGCCTTTTTTGCAGGCGCTTTTTTAGCCGGTGCTTTTTTCGCAGTTGCCATGATTGATTTTCCTTCTAGAAGTTGATAAATCACCACACGGATAACTACTTCCTTGTGGCAATGCGGATGCTACTGGAGAAAAACGCAGTTTCCTAGTGAAAACCCACTTTATTTGCGCCTGGATGTTGCAGATTTACCTCTGAAAATCAGGAAAACGCCTGTGAGAATCACGCCGCAGGCGGCCCATTCGCTCCCCGTGACGTGCTCTCCGGCGAAAAAAGCACCCAGGAAAATCGCGATCAAGGGGTTCACGAAGGCGTAGCTGGTGGCCACCGCGGGCGAGGCATTGGCCAGCAAATACAGGTAGGCGCTGAAGGCGATCAGCGAGCCGAACACCACGAGATAGAGCCAGGCGAGCATCGCTTCGGGCTGCGCCGGCCAGTTCGCGGCGGCCTCGCGATGCTCACCCAGTGCAAGAGAAATCAGCATCAACACCGCGCCGCCGCACAACATTTCGCTGGCAAAGCCCGCAGGGCCTGGGGCCAGTGGCAGGCGCGTGGCGGACAGCACCGACCCCAGCGACCACAGCAGCGTGGCACCCGCGATGCAGGCCAGCCCCACCGGCGCCGCGCCGAAACTGGCACCTTGCACCAGCATCAGCACACCCGCCAGGCCCACCGCCATGCCGATGAACTCCAGCCGGCTGGGCCGCTGGCCCAGCAGCAGGCCCCAGGCCGACACCAGCATAGGCACGATGGCGATGAAGGTGGCGATTAGGCCCGAGCCGATGTGGACTTCGGCCGAGGCCGTCAGCCCCATGCCGCCGCCCAGCATCAGGGTGCCGATGATGGCGGCGTTGGCCCATTCGCGCCGGCTCGGCAGCTTGTGCCCGCGCGCCAGCACCCAGGCCATCAGCAGGATGCCGGCCGCCAGGAAGCGCGTTCCCATCTGGAAGAAGGGCGGGAAGCTGATCAGCGCGAAACGGATCGCCAGGTAGGTCGAGCCCCACACCAGGTAACAGGCGAGCAGGGCGGGGATCAGGAGCGCCGGCGCCTTGCCGGCGGCGGGAGGGGAGATGAGTGCGGAGGTCATGCCGGGATGTTAGGTTGCCATGTGCCTGCAGGCCATGCAAAATTAACGGCAAAACCGCAACTGGCCTTTGAATTTAAAGCTTGAAACCCGACATGACCGAAACCACCGAATGGGACCACTACGACAGCCGCATCCTTGGCGAGCTGCAGCGCGACGCGCGCATCACCATGGCCGAGCTGGGCCGCCGCGTCCACCTGAGCCAGCCCGCGGTGACCGAGCGCGTGCGCAAGCTTGAGCTGGGCGGCGTGATCAAGGGCTACCGGGCCGAAGTCGACCTGGCGCGCCTGGGCTACGGCATACGCGCCATTGCCCGCGTGGGCAGGGTCGAATACGCCCGCGTGGTCAAGCTGATCGAGCAGACGCCCGAGGTCATCAATGCCTACAACGTCACCGGCGAGGACAGCTGGGTGCTGGAGATCGCGGTGATCGATGTCGCCCACCTGGACGCGGTGGTGACCAAGTTCTGCATCCTCACCGAGACCTCGACTTCCATCGTTCTCAACGCCCCCCGCGAAAACGCCGTCGTGCTGCCGGCCCGCCGCGAGGACATCAAACCCGTCATCAAGAAAGTCACCGGAAAATGAGCACTGCCGCCCCTTCGTCTCCCGCATCTTCGGCCTCTTCGGCCCCCGCCGTCTTCGCCACCTGCGACCTTTGTGATGCGCACAAGGGCGACACCTCGGGCGCGTTTCGGGTGCTGCCGCCGGTGTTCCAGAGCTATGGCGGCGTCGCAAAATTCAGCGGCCCCGTCGTCACCGTGAAATGTTTTGAAGACAACTCGCTGGTCAAGGCCGCCGTCGAATCGCCCGGCGAAGCGCGTGTGCTGGTGGTGGACGGTGGCGGCTCGCTGCGCCGCGCTCTGCTGGGTGGCAACCTCGGCCTGGCCGCGGCGAAAAACGGCTGGGCCGGTGTGGTGATCGACGGATGTGTGCGCGACGCCGCCGAACTGGCGCGCTGCCGGACCGGCATACGCGCCCTGGCCCTCATGCCCTTGCCCACCGAAAGGCGGCAGGAAGGCCAGCGCGATATTCCCGTCCAGCTCCAGGGCGTGCGCGTCTATCCGGGCGACTGGCTTTATGCCGACGAGGACGGCATCGTGGTGATGCCGGCGCAGGGAAAAGCCTAGCCCTTCAGACCCTTGTAGAGCATGTACGCGGCCAGTACGTAGAGGATGCTCGCGAACACCCGCTTGAGCTTGCCCACAGGCAGGCTATGCGCGGCCTTGGCGCCCAGCGGCGCCGTCATGAAGCTGCACACGGCAATCACCACCAGGGCCGGCAGCCAGATGTAGCCGAAGGAGCTCTCGGGCAGGTTTTGCACGCTCTGCCCGCTGATCACGTAGCCCAGCACGTTGGCCACGGCGATCGGGAAGCCCAGCGCGGCCGAGGTCGCCACCGCGCTGTGGATGGCCACGTTGCACCAGGTCATGAAGGGCACGCTGATGAAGCCGCCGCCCGCACCGACCAGGCCCGACAGGAAGCCGATGAAGCCGCCGGCCGCGAACTGGCCCGCCGTGCCCGGCATCTGCCGCGTCGGTTTGGGTTTTTTGTCCAGGAACATCTGCGTGGCGGAAAAGCTCACGAACAGGCCGAAGAAGATCGCCAGGTAGGAGCCCTTGAGCAGCGCGAACACACCGAGGCTGCCGATGATGCTGCCGATCACGATGCCGGGCGCCAGCCGCTTGACGATGTCCCAGCGCACCGCGCCGCGCTTGTGGTGCGCGCGCACGCTGGAGATCGAGGTGAAGATGATGGTGGCCATGGACGTGGCGATCGCCATCTTGACGGCCAGGTCCGGCGCCACGCCGCGGTTGGACATGATGATGGTGATGAAGGGCACCATCAGCATGCCGCCGCCTATGCCCAGCAGTCCCGCGAGAAATCCGGTGCCGACGCCCAGGATGGCCAGTTCAACAATGAGAAGGGGTTCAAGCATCATGGGGTGTCAGGCATGGGGCCGCAGGCCTGCGGCGCTTCGCGGGGAAGCGCTGCGGCGGGGCGAGGTTGGAGGGAGGGGAGGCGGGAGAGGGGGCAAGGCGAGGGCGCAAATAAGGTGTCTGCGAGTGCCACTGGACCGTCATCCTGAACCGGGGTTCAGGTGGGCGAGGGCAGTCGGGTTTCGGGTTCGTCTGACGCGAGACGATCACACCTGCCGGACAATTTACCAAGCCCGTGCTCGTAGAGCATTGGTTCAAGGAAATATAAAGCCCAATACGCATCGCAGACGCCTTCATTGTAGGCCTTTGCGGCCCCGTGCGGAGCGTGGTGAAGGTATCCGTTGAAGGAGGTCGGGCAAGGGCTGCGGCCGAAGGCGCGCCCGGCTTCAAAGCAGGCGGCCGTCCGTGCCCAGGGCGGTGTCCAGCCGCTGCAGCAGGGCCGCGAGCTGAGCGTTCTCGGCATTGCCGGCCGTGGGTGCGGCCGCCGGTGCGGCAACGGCGCCCGGCGTGCGCTCGGGAAGCTCGAAGGCCAGGTTCAGCGCCGCCAGCACCGCGATGCGGTCGCGCGCCTTGATCTTTCCGGCGTCGCGGATCCGGCACATGGCCATGTCGACGCGGTTGACGGCGTCCAGCATGCGCGCGTCGCCGTTTTCGGGGCAGCCCAGCAAATAGCTTTGGCCCATGATCTGCACTTCGAGCTGCTTCATGACTCGGTTCCCGCGGTGGTTTTGTTGCCGTGGCCGCTGCTTTCGGGCAGGCGTTCGAGCAGGGCGTCGACACGGGCGCGGGCCGCGCCCAGGCGCGACTTGAGGGAGTCGCGCTCCTGGGTCAGCAGGCCGACCTGCTCCGCCAGCAGTTCGTTGGTGCGCTGCAATTCCTCGTAGCGCAGCAACAGCCGCTCGACGCGTTCGGTGATCTGGTCGATTTGGGTTTGGTTCGCCATGGCAAGCGTCATTGTAGGGTTTGCGGCATGACATCGGGAAGGGCCGCGTAGAATCGGCCCTGTTGGTGCCCGCAGTGTGGTTCACATGCTGCAGTTCAACGGGAAGCAGGAGAGCGTCAAAGCCAGGCATATCGGGTCAACCCTGATCGCCGGCGCCCAGACCTTCAACCTGCGCTGCCCCCGCAACGGTAAAACGGACGAATGCGCTTTCCGGCTTCACGCCAGAGCAAATTCAGCTTTCATCATTCGCCACTGAGCGCCTTGAACAAGCGCTTGGGAAGGCGATGAAGGCGGTTCCGTCAGCCCGGATACCGGCCAACAAGGTGAACGCGCACGTCCAGTCCCTGGGCTGGGCGTTTGTAACGCTCACACGCCGGCGGGGAAGCCGGCGAGGGCCCATTGCTGACTGTCTGATTCATGAAAATTGCTCCCCACGCACGCCTTGCCGTGTACCCGCCGGTGCTGGCCGCCGCATTCCCGCTGGCTTTCCTGGCCGCGTCTCCGGCCCTTTCCCAAACCGCCCAAACCGCCCAAACCGCCCAAACAACCCAAATTGCCCAGGCCGCCCAGGTAGTCGCCCCGCGCCAACTCAAGGAAATGGTCGTGAGCGCCACGCGCAGCGCGCAGCCGATAGGTGATGTCGTCGCCGACGTCACCGTCATCGACCGCGAGACCCTGGAACGCGCCGGCCCGGTCGGCCTGGCCGACATCCTGGCCCGCGTGCCGGGCGTCCAGATCACCCGCAACGGCGGCATGGGCGCGAACACCAGCGTCTTCGTGCGCGGCGGCGAAAGCCGCCACACCCCCGTCTTCATCGACGGCGTGCGGGTGGAGTCCCAGGCGACCGCTGGCGGCGCCTCCTGGAACAATATCCCGATTGCGCTGATAGACCGGATCGAAGTCTTGCGCGGCCCCAGCAGCGCCGTCTATGGCTCCGACGCCGTGGCCGGCGTGATCCAGATTTTCACCAAGCGCGGGGAGGGCCCGTTTTCGCCGTCCGTGACGGTGGGTTACGGCTCCTACAACACCAGCCGGGTTGAACTCGCCGCCAGCGGGTCGGCCGGCGCTTTCGACTACGCGCTGGGCCTCTCGCAGGGGCAGAGCGACGGCTTCAACGCCCGGACCATCGCGGCCCAGAACCCCGATGCCGACGGCTACAAAAGCCTGGGTGCCAACGCCAAGCTTGGTTTCCAGCTCAACCCCGACCACCGCATCGAAGCCAATGTGCTGCAGAGCCACACCGACTCTCAGTACGACGGAGGCCCCACCCGCGACTACCGCCGCATCAGCGACCTGCAGACCCTGGGCCTGCAGTGGGAGGCCAGATGGTCCGATCGCTACAGCACCAAGCTGGCCCTTACGCAGGGCACCGATTCCGGCGAAGAGGGCCTGAACGGCTCGACGCCGCAAATCTCCTACGACAGGAGCCGCATCAGCACGCTGCTGTTCCAGAACGAATACCGCCTGGGCGCGCACCTGCTGAGCGCCGCGCTGGAAAGCCGGCGCGACGTGTTCCGCCTGGTCGGCTCCACGGCCATCCCGGGGGGCGCGAGTGTCCTCAACAAGGACCGCTCCCTGGACGGCGTGAGCCTGGGCTACGGCTGGAGCGGCGGCGCGCACACCGTGCAGCTCAACGCCCGCCACGACAGGGACAGCGAATTCGGCGGCAAGACCACCGGCTCCGCGGCCTATGCCTTCGCGATCACGCCGCAGTGGAAAGTGTCCACCTCCGCCGGCACGTCTTTCCGGGTGCCCACGCTGTACCAGCGCTTCAGCATCTACGGCACCTCGACCCTGAAGCCCGAATCCGGCCGCAGCGTGGAGGCGGCGCTCAAATACAGCCAGGGGACGTCGCAGTACGGCGTCACGGTCTACCGCAACCGCCTGACCAACCTGCTGAGCTTTGTCAACGGCAACGGCCCCTGCATCAACGGCGGCCCGCCGACCGTGTTGAGCAATCGCGCCTGCTATGCCAACACGGCGCAGGCCCAGTACACCGGCCTGACGCTCACGGCGGCCGAGACCCTGGGCAATGTCCGCCTCCATGGCTCGCTCGATTTGCAGAATCCCAAGAACGTCACCACCAACCGCACCCTGCAGCGCCGCTCGCGCCAGTACGGCACGCTGGGCGCCGAAATGCCGCTGGGCGGCTGGCAGCTCGCGACCGACCTGGTCATGGCCTCGCACGCCTTCGACAGCGACAACAGCAATGTGGTGCTGCCCGGCTATTCTGTCGTGAACCTGAGCGCCACGACGGCCTTGTCGCGCGACTGGAAGCTGGCCGCCAAGCTGGAAAATCTCGCCGACAAGGTCTACCAGACCGCCAACACCTACGCCACCGCCCGGCGTACCCTGTACGTCGGTTTGACCTGGGCACCCCGGTAAATCTGAGGCCAAGGCCACCCATGCAACACACTGTCCGCTGCCCCGCCATCCTCATCGCCGCCCCGGCCTCCGGCCAGGGCAAGACGACGGTGGCCTGCGCGCTGGCGCGGCTGCATGCGCGCCAGGGGCGGCGCGTGCGCGTCTTCAAGTGCGGGCCGGATTTCCTGGACCCGTGCTGGCACGCCCTGGCCAGCGGCGCGCCGGTGTACCAGATGGACTTGTGGATGACCGGCGAGGCCGATTGCAGTGCCCGCCTGCACGCGGCGGCACAGGAAGCGGACCTGATCATTGTGGAAGGCGTGATGGGCCTGTTTGACGGCGAGCCCAGCGCGGCCGACCTGGCGCAGCGCTTTGGCTTGCCGGTGCTGGCGGTGGTGGACGCGTCGGGCATGGTGGCGACCTTTGGCGCGCTGGCCTTTGGCCTGCAGCACTACCGCACCGGCATGCCCTGGGCCGGTGTGCTGGCCAACCGCGTGGCCAACGCGCGCCATGCGGGCATGCTGCAGGCCAGCGTGGCAAACGACCAATGGCTGGGTGCGGTGTTGCGCAATGCCGCCATGGCCTTGCCCAAACGCCACCTGGGGCTGACCGTGGCGACCGAAGTGGCAGATGCAATGGAGCGGCTGGACGCCGCGGCCGATACGTTGGCCACCACCCCGCTGGGCCAGATGACCCTGGACGACTTGCAGCGCTGGGCTGTGGACTTTACGGCCCCTGAAGCCTCCGCGCCCACAGTCCCTGCACTCCAGGGCAAGACGATCGCCATCGCGCGCGACGCCGCTTTCTGTTTTATCTACGCCGCCAATCTCGACACCCTGCGCACGCTGGGGGCCGAGCTGGTGTTTTTCTCGCCGCTGGCCGATGCGGCCGTGCCCGCCTGCGACGCGCTGTGGATACCCGGCGGCTATCCCGAACTCCACGCGCCCACCATTGCGGCCAACACCGCGCTGCGGGACAGCCTGGCCGCGCACGTCGCCGCGGGCAAACCCGTATGGGCCGAGTGCGGCGGCATGATGGCGCTGTTTGACACGCTGGTCACGCTGGACGGCCAGCGCCATGCGCAATGGGGTGTGCTGCGCGGCGAAGTGAGCATGCAAAAGCTGCTGGCCGGCCTGGGTCCGCAGCAGTTGCCGCTGGCCGGCGGCACCTTGCGCGGCCACACTTTCCATTATTCGACCACGGCCACGCCCTTGCAGCCCGTTTCCCGCACCTCGCGGCCCAACACCGCGCCCGCACCGGATGCGGGTGAGGCCGTGTGGCAGCATGCTGCGGTGCGCGCCAGTTACTTCCATGCCTGGTTTCCCTCCTGCCCCGAAGCGGTGGCGGAGCTGTTCACCGCACCTGCGGAGGCGGTTGCATGACGGACTTGCTGTATTTCCAGCCCGGCCCGCAGCGCATCGTCTGCCTGACCGAGGAGACCACTGAATGGCTCTACCTGCTGGGCCAGGAGCAGCGCATCGTGGGCATCTCGGGCTACACCGTGCGGCCCAAACGCGCGCGGGACGAGAAGCCGCGCGTCAGCGCCTTCCTGAGCGCCAAGATTGACAAGATCATGGAACTGCAGCCCGATTGCGTGCTGGGCTTTTCCGACCTGCAGGCCGACATTGCCTCGGACCTGGTCAAGCGCGGTGTGCAGGTCACCATCTTCAACCAGCGCAGCGTGGCCGAAATTTTCTCCATGCTCTACCAGCTGGCCGCCATGGTGAACGAGGTGGAGCAGGGCGCCAGTCGCATTGCGCGGATGCAGGCCGATTTGCGCGCCATGCAGGCGGTCGTGGCGGCCAGGGTGGCGGCCGGTGCGCGCCGGCCCAGGGTGTATTTTGAAGAGTGGGACAGCCCGCACATCAGCGCGATCCGCTGGGTGTCGGAGCTGGTCGGTATCGCGGGCGGGGACGACTGTTTCCCTGAACTCGCCGCTCAGTCGCTGGGCAAGAACCGCATCATTGCCGACGGCACCGAAATCGTCCGCCGCAACCCGGACCTTATTCTGGGCTCCTGGTGCGGCAAGAAATTCCGGCCCGAGAACGTGGTGGCGCGTGAAGGCTGGAGTGCGGTGAACGCCGTGCGCCACCAGCAGTTGTTTGAGATCAAGTCCCCCGACGTCCTGCAGCCCGGCCCCGCCGCACTGACCGATGGCGTTGCCAAAATGCACCAGATCATCCTGCAGTGGATGGAAGCTGATCTCGCGGGAGCTTTCAAACCATGAATGCGATGACACTTGCCCGCAGTGAGCTGATCCTCGGCGGCCAGAGAAGCGGCAAGTCGCGCCGCGCCGAGCAGCTGGCGCAGCAATGGCTGGCGCAGTCGCCAGAACACCGCGCCGTGCTGGTCGCTACCGCCAGGCCCTGGGACGACGAAATGCGCGAACGCATACGCCGCCACCAGCAGGACCGCGCCGAACGTGTGCCCGGCATGTTGACTGTGGAAGAGCCGGTTCAACTGGCCCAGGCCCTCCTGCAGCACAGCGCCGCCCATACCCTGGTCGTTGTCGACTGCCTCACGCTGTGGCTTACCAATCTGTTGATGCCCGCGCCCGGCCTGGAGCTCAAGGATGCCGCCCAGATCGCGTGGGAACTGGCGGGCTTGCTGGTGGACGCCATCCAATCGGCCCCCGGCCCACTGGTGCTGGTCGGCAACGAGATCGGCCTGGGCGTCATTCCCATGGGGCGCGAAACCCGCTCCTTCGTCGATGCGTTGGGCCAGCTCAACCAGCAGGTGGCCGGCGCCTGCGAGCGCGTCACCCTGATGGCGGCCGGTTTGCCGCTGACCTTGAAGGCTCCTTCGTGAAACGCATTGCATTTCTTTTGCCGCTGCTATGCCTCGCGTTGGCGTGGCCCGCGCACGCGCTGCAAGTCACCGACGACCGCGGCGTGACCGTCACGCTGGCCCAGGCGCCGCAGCGCATCGTCAGCCTGCTGCCTTCGCTGACCGAGACCGTCTGCGAGCTCGGCCGGTGCCAGCGCCTGGTCGGGGTGGACCGCTATTCCAACTTCCCCGCCGGCGTGCAGAAACTGCCCCAGGTCGGCGGCGGGCTGGACCCGAATATCGAGATGATCGTCGCGCTCAAACCCGACGTGGTGCTGATGGCCACCTCGTCGCGCGCGGGCGAGCGGCTGCAGGCGCTGGGCCTGAAGGTGGTGGCGCTGGAGCCTCGAAGCCATGCCGACGTTCAGCGTGTGATGCTCAAGCTGGGCCAGTTGCTCGAGGTGCCCGATGCCGATCGCCTCTGGCGCGCGATCGACGCCGGTGTCTCGGCCGCAGCCCAATCGCTGCCGGCCGGTGTGCGTGGCACGCGGGTCTACTTTGAGGTCAACCAGGGCCCCTACGCGGCGAGCGAGTCGTCCTTTATCGGCGAGACGCTGGCGCGCCTGGGTGTCAAGAACATCGTGCCGGCCAAACTCGGGCCTTTTCCCAAGCTCAACCCCGAATACATAGTCCGAGCCAATCCCGACCTCATCATGGTCGGCCAGCGCAGCGCCGATGGCCTGCAGGCCCGGCCCGGCTGGCAAAACATTCGCGCGCTGCGCGAACAGCGCGTCTGCATCTTCCCGACCGAAGAGGCCAATGTGCTGGTGCGCCCCGGCCCGCGCATGGCCGAGGGCGCGCGGCTGATGGCCCGCTGTTTAACCGGCAAAGCCCCGGGAGCCAAACCATGATGCAGGCCCGTGTGTGGTGGCTGGTGTGGGCTGGCGTGCTGGGCGCGCTGGCCCTGGCAGTGCTTGGCATCTGCGTGGGCAGCGCCGGGCTCGAGAATTTAATCGGGCCGCTGCTCAATCCCACGCAGGACCCGCCGCAGACCGCGATGGCGCAGCAAATCATCTGGCAGATCCGCCTGCCGCGCACCCTGGGCGCCTGGGCGGCAGGCGCCTTGCTGGGCCTGGCCGGCGCGGTGGCGCAAGGCCTGTTTCGCAATCCGCTGGCCGATCCCTACTTGCTGGGCAGCGCCTCGGGCGCCTCGCTGGGCGTGGCGCTGGCGCTGGCTGCCCTGGGCGGCGGCGCCGGCATGCTGGGCGGCAACATGATGAACGGCGGCGTGGCCGTCAGCGTGTTTTCCAGCAGCCTCTGGGTGCGCCTGGGCCTGACCGGCGCCGCCTTCCTGGGCGCGGTGTTCGCGGTGATGCTCACGCTGGCGCTCTCGCGCGGTGTGGGGCATACCCTGCGCCTGCTGCTGGCCGGTGTGGTGGTGGGTGTGGTGCTGGGGGCCATGACGCACCTGGTGCTGCTGTTCTCGCCCGAATCGCTGCAGGCCATGCAGGCCTTCATGCTGGGCTCGACGGCTTTTGTCGGCTGGACTTCCTGCGTGCTGATGGCCGGCGTGTGGTTGGCCTGCGTGCTGGCGGCCTGGCTGCTGGCGCGTGTGCTCGACGGCCTGAGCCTGGGCGACGCCACGGCCGTCAGCCTGGGCCTGCCGGTGGCGCCCATGCGCGCGGCGCTGGTGGCGGTGCTGGCGCTGGCCACCGGCACCGCGGTGGCGCAGACCGGCTTGATCGCCTTTGTGGGCCTGGCCGCGCCGCACTTGGTGCGCTCGGTGGTGAAGACCACGCACGCCCACCTGATGCTGCTCTCCAGCCTGATGGGCGGGGTGCTGCTGATGGCTGCCGACACGCTGGCGCGCGGGCTGATGGCCCCGCAGGAACTGCCCGTGGGCATGCTCACCGCGGTGCTGGGCGGCGGCTACCTGCTGTGGCTGATGCACCGCAGCAGCAGCCTGGGCGGAGGGCGCGCGGCATGAACACCGTGACGAATCCCGTCGCCCTTCGCGCGCAGGGCATCGCGGCCAGCCTCGGCCATGGCGTGCAAAGGCAGCAGGTGTTGCACGGCATCCACCTGGACATCGCCGCCGCGCGCTGGACCAGCATCGTGGGCCCCAACGGCGCGGGCAAGTCCACCTTGCTCAGGGCCCTGGCCGGCGTGCTGCCGCACGGCGGCGAGGTCAGCCTGCTGGGCCAGCCGCTGCACCATCTGCCGCATCGCGAGCGCGCCCGCCAGCTGGCCTGGCTGGGACAGAACGAAACCTCGGCCGACGACCTGACCGTGTGGGACGTGGCCATGCTGGGCCGCCTGCCACACCAGGCCTGGCTGGCGCCCCCCAGCGCCGCCGACCGCGCGGCCGTCGAACAGGCCTTGCGCGCCACCCGCGCCTGGGACTGGCGCGAGCGCGCCCTGGGGCAACTGTCAGGCGGCGAGCGCCAGCGCGTGCTGCTGGCCCGTGCCCTGGCGGTGCAGGCCCAGGTGCTGCTGATGGACGAACCGCTGGCCAACCTGGACCCGCCGCACCAGGCCGACTGGCTGGACGTGGTGCGCGCCCTGGTGGCCGAAGGCAAAACCGTGGTCAGCGTGCTGCACGAGATCACCATGGCGCTGCAGGCCGACAGCCTGGTGGTGATGGCCGAAGGCCGCGTCACCCACCAGGGCCCCTGCGCCGACTTGGCCACGCACCGCGCGCTGGAAGACGTATTCGACGGGCGCATCGCCGTCCATCCCTTGCAGGGGCAGTGGATCGCGCTGCCCAAAGTCAACCATCCTGGAAAGAAGGCCCCCATGCAGATTGAAACCCCACCTTCCGCCACGCCTTACGAAAGACCCACCGGCGAGCGCCGCGGCCTCATCTTGATCAACACCGGCCACGGCAAGGGCAAAAGCACGGCGGCCTTCGGCCTGGCCCTGCGCGCCCACGGCCGCGGCAAGGCCGTCAAGGTCTACCAGTTCATGAAAGTGCCCAGCGCGCGTTTCGGCGAGCACCGGTTGTTCGAGCAGCTCGGCGTTCCCATCGAAGGCCTGGGCGACGGCTTCAGCTGGAAGAGCCGCGACCTGGAGCACTCGGCCCAGCTCGCGCTCGACGGCTGGGCCAGGGCCGAAGCCACCATACGCGCCGGCGAGCACTTCATGGTGGTGCTGGACGAAATCATGTACCCGCTGCGCTATGGCTGGATCCCCCTGGAAACCGTGCTGACCTGCATGCGCGAACGTCCACCGCATGTGCACGTGGTGCTGACCGGCCGCAATGCGCCGGCTGAGCTGGTGGAACTGGCCGACACCGTCACCGAAATGACCTTGATCAAGCACCACTTCAAGGCTGGCGTACCCGCCCAACGCGGTATTGAAGACTAAACAAGATGGGCTCCACGCTTGTCGCTTCCCGTTCTGCACTGCGCATGCTGCCCGTGGCGTCATCGCTGGCAGTTCTCGGGCTGCTCTCCGGCTTCGCTATGGCGCAGGGCACTCAGCCTGTCTCACGCATCGTCACGCTTGCTCCCTCGCTGACCGAAGCCGTGTGCGCGCTGGGCCGTTGCGCGCAGCTGGTGGGTACCGACCGCCATTCCACCTGGCCCGGTTCGGTGCTGGCGCTGCCCAAGGTCGGCGGCCTGGAAGACGCGCAGATCGAACGCATCGTGACCCTGCGCCCCAATATGGTGTTGCTGGGCCCGCGCAGCCGCGCCGGCGAACGCCTGCAGGCCCTGGGCGTGCCGGTGATGACTTTTGATGCCCGCACCCATGCCGACCTGAAACGCATGCTGCTGAAGCTCGGCGACATGCTGGGCGAGCCGGCGCGTGCCGCGGAGCTGGTGGCCCGTATGGAGGCCGAACTCGACGCCGCGGCTGGCCGCATGCCCGCCGCCCTGCGCGGGCGCACGGTCTATGTGGAAGTCGGGGCGGGGTCCTCCGCGGCCAGTGAAAAAAGCTTTATCGGCGAGACGGTGGCCAGGCTGGGCCTGGTCAACGTCGTGGGCGGCGAGCTAGGCCTGTTCCCCAGGATCAACCCCGAGCTGCTGCTGCGCCGCCCGCCCGACATCATCATCGGCCCGCGCGCCACGTTGGCCAATGTCGCGGAGCGGCCCGGCTGGAGTGCGCTGCCCGCGGTGCGCCAGCGGCAGCTGTGCCTGCTGGACACCGAGCGCATGGACCTGCTGTCGCGCCCCGGCCCGCGCCTGGGCGAGGCCGCACAGATGCTGGTGGAATGCCTGAGCGCGCTGCCGCCCGTTAACTCGCCCCGTTAATTCGCCCCGTTAAATTTTCAACCAAGACAAACACCATGCAAACCCGAAAAATCCCCGCCACCATCGTCACCGGCTTCCTGGGCAGCGGCAAGACCACGCTGCTGCGGCATCTGCTGGCCAACGCGCAGGGCCGCCGCATCGCGGTCATCGTCAACGAATTCGGCGAGCTCGGCATCGACGGTGAACTGCTTCGCGGCTGCGGCATAGGCTGCGACGAGAACGGCGAAGAAAACGGGCAACTCTATGAACTCGCCAACGGCTGCCTGTGCTGCACCGTGCAGGAAGAGTTCGCGCCCGTGATGGAAAAGCTGGCCGCGCGCCGCGACCAGATCGACCACCTGATCATCGAGACCTCCGGCCTGGCCCTGCCCAAGCCGCTGGTGCAGGCCTTCCAGTGGCCCGCGCTGCGCAACACCTTCACGGTGGATGCAGTGGTGACGGTGGTGGACGCACCCGCCGTCGCCGCAGGCGACTTTGCTGACGACCCGGTGGCCGTGGATGCCCAGCGCCGCGCCGACGACAACCTCGACCATGAATCGCCGCTGCACGAGCTGTTTGAAGACCAGCTCGCCACGGCCGACCTGGTGGTGGTGCACAAGACCGACGGCTTGACCGCCGACCAGCTGGTCGGCGTGGAAGTCGCCATACGCGCCGAGACCGCGCCCGGTGTCAAGCTGGTGCATGCGCAGCACGGCCGTATCGACATCGGCGTGTTGCTGGGCCTGGAGCGCGCGGTCGAAGACGTCATCGACCAGCGCAAGACCCACCACGACGAAGAGGAAGACCACGACCACGACGCCTTTGACTCGGTGCAGGTGGCACTCGATGTGCCCGGCCGCGATGCGCTGCTGGCCGCCTTGCGCAGCCTCGTCGAGCGCCATGAAATCTACCGCGCCAAAGGCTTCGTGGCCTTGCCCGGTTCGGCCATGCGCCTGGTGGTGCAGGGTGTGGGCACGCGCTTTGACAGCTACTTTGACCGTCCCTGGCGAGCGGATGAGGTGCGGCAGTCGCGCCTGGTGCTGATTGGGTCTGAGCTCAATGCCGCAGTTTTACAAGCTGAGTTGCAGGCTGCCTTGGGTAAAGCCACGGTCTGAATCCAAATGCACGCTGAAGTTTTATGTTCGTGGGGGGCGCAGGCCGACGGGGCACTCTGCTCCGCGGCTGTCCTCCGCCCTGCGGGCTCCTCCTTTATGCCGCTGCGCAGAATGCCCCGTCGGCCTGCGCCAGGTGTGGTTTGGCTTGTTCAGCCGCTGCACAAGCCCAACGCTGATTGCCGAAGAGGGTGGGGTGGGTGGCGTAGCGAAATAAAGGAGGAGCAGTCGGCCTTAGGCCGCTGCGGGGGACATTCGCGTAGCCGCCCATCCCGCCCTCTTCGGCATGCCCAGACTGTTTGAACATTGAAGTAAAAAATGCATTTGCTCTCTACACGCCCAGGCGGCCACGTTGAAGACGGTGGCCAGGGCGTGGTGCGCGTGGAACAAACACCGGGCGACATCGTGGTGCTCAGCGCGGCCGATACCACGCTGGCTTTGCTGGCCGATGCCGCGCAGCAGTTGCCCGATGGTTTCCCCACAGTGCGCCTGGCGAACCTGATGTGGCTGCGCCAGCCGGCATCTGCCGACATGTATGTGGACGAAGTATTGCAGCATGCGCGCGTGGTGGTGATCGACCATCTTGGGGCAGCCAGCGACTGGGCTTATGTGGTGGAGCGGGTTCGTGAGCTGGCCCGCGAACGCGGTCAGTGGCTGGCGCTGTTTTCGGGCGATGCCGCTGAGGACCTGCAGCTGCTGATGCGCAGCACCGCGCCGCACGAGGATTGCCGGCAGCTTTGGCGCTGCCTGCGCGAAGGCGGCCGCGACAATGCGCGTACCTTTTTTGAATTGATAGGCCACTCTGCCTTTGGCCGGGGCCCGCGCCCTGCGCCGCCTGAAGCGCTGCCGCCCGCCATGGTTTACCGGCCGTTGGAGACCCCTCCATGGCAAGACGGTGCCCCCGCCGCGCTGCTGGTGTTTTACCGCGCCCATGTGCAGGCCGGCAATACCGCAGTGTTTGACGCCATGCTGGCGGCGCTTCACGGTGCGGGCCTCAACACCGTGGCCGTGGCGGTGGATTCGCTGAAAACTCCCGCCAGCCTGGCGCTGCTGCGGTCGCTGGCCGCCGAGCACCAGGTGGGTGTGGTGTTGAATGCCACCAGCTTCGCCATCACCGCGCTCGATGGCGACGATGCGGACAGCGTGGACGGTGCGCTGATGGAGCCGCTGGCCGGCGATGCGCCGGTGCTGCAGCTGATCACCGCCGGCTGCTCGCAAGAGCAGTGGCAGGACGACCCGCACGGCCTGGCGCCGCGCGACCTCGCGATGCAGGTGGTGCTGCCCGAGGTGGACGGCCGCATCGGAACCCGCGCCATCAGCTTCAAGGGCCTGGCCTGGCGCGATGAACGCACCGAGGTCGACGTGGTGCGCTACCAGGCTGAACCCGAACGCATGGCCTTTGTCGCCGAGCTGGCGCGCCGCTGGTGCGTGCTGCGGGATAAGCCGAATGCGGACAAGCGCATCGCACTGGTCCTGGCCAACTACCCCAATGACGATGCCCGCCTGGCCAACGGCGTGGGCCTGGATACGCCGGCTTCCACCGTGGCCTTGCTGCGCGCCATGCAGGATGCGGGCTACGCCACGGGCGATCTGCCCGAGGGCGGTGACGCACTGATTGCCGCGCTGGTGGCGGGTGTGACCAACAACCTGGATGCCAACGACATGCGCCCCGCCGGCCAGAGCCTGGCCATGGACCACTACCTGGAGGACTTCAACCGCCTGGACGCCGCCGGCCGCGATGCCGTGAACGCCCTGTGGGGCCCACCGGAACAAGACCCCATGGTGCGCGGCGGCCGCTTCATGGTCTCCGGCCTGCGCCTGGGCCAGGTGTTTGTCGGCATACAGCCTGCGCGCGGGCGCGACCTGGACCTGGTCGCCACCTATCACGACGCCGACCTGGTGCCCACGCACAACTACCTGGCGTTTTATTTCTGGCTGCGCCGCAGCTTTGCGGTGGACGCGGTGGTGCATGTGGGCAAACACGGCAACCTCGAATGGTTGCCCGGCAAAAGCGTGGCGCTGGGCGCGGCCTGCTGGCCCGACGCCATCCTCGGCCCCTTGCCGCATCTGTATCCCTTTATCGTCAACGACCCCGGCGAGGGCAGTCAGGCCAAGCGCCGCACCCAGGCGGTCATCATCGACCACCTGATGCCGGCCCTGACCCGTGCCGAAACTTACGGCCCGCTGCAGAAGCTGGAGCGGCAGATGGACGAGTACTACGAGGCCCTGTCGCTGGATCCCCGGCGCGCGCAGCGCCTGCGCGTGGACATCCTGGAGCGCGTGCTCAGTGAAGGCTTGCATGCGGAACTGGGCTTTACCAAACCCGTGGACGAAGCCGCGCGGCAGGCACTGCTGCAGCGGCTCGACGCCTACCTCTGCGAGATCAAGGAATCGCAGATTCGCGACGGCCTGCACATCCTGGGCAGCTCGCCGCAAGGCCGCCAGCAGGTTGACACGCTGGTGGCGCTGGCGCGTTTCCCCGGCGGTTCAGCAGCAGGGCAGCGCAGCCTGCTGGCGGCATTGGCGCAGGATTTGAAGCTGGACGGCGTAGACGGTTTCAATGCGCTCAGCCCCGAGTGGGCGGCTCCCTGGAACGGCCCCTATCCCGCGGTGTTGCAGCAGTTGAGCACTGAAGCCTGGCGCCATGCAGGCCACACACGCGAGCGGCTGGAACTGCTGGCCCGGCAACTCGTCGCTGACCACGTAGTGGCCGATGAAGCATTCGATGCTGCGGATTGGCCCCACACCGCCCCGGTGCTGCAACGCATGCGCCAGGTGCTGCGCCCGCGCCTGGACGCCTGCGGCCCGCAGGAAATCGCCCAGTGCCTGCGCGGCCTGGCCGGCTGCTTTGTACCCGCCGGCCCCAGTGGCGCGCCCTCGCGCGGCCGGCCCGACGTGCTGCCCACGGGGCGCAATTTCTATTCGGTGGACACGCGCGCCGTGCCCACACAGACCGCCTATGCCATGGGCGCCGCCGCCGCCGAACGTGTGGTCGAGCGCCACCTGCAGGACCACGGCGAGATGCTGCGCTGCCTGGGCCTGTCGGTCTGGGGCACCAGCACCATGCGCACCGGCGGCGAGGACATCGCCCAGGCCTTTGCGCTGCTGGGCGTGCGGCCCAAATGGGCCGACGGCAGCAGCCGCGTGGTGGACATCGAAGTGCTGCCCATGGCCATCAAGAACCGGCCGCGCGTGGACGTGACCCTGCGCGTGTCGGGATTTTTCCGCGACGCCTTTCCGAATGTGATCGACCTGTTCGACACCGCGGTGCGCGCCGTGGCCGCGATCAGCGAAGAGGACGAACCCGACGAGGTGAACCCCATCCGCGCCCGTGTGCGGCGCGAAGCGGCTGAAGCAGAAGCCCGGGGCCTCAGCGCCGAGGCTGCCGAGCGCGAGGCCAGCTGGCGCGTGTTCGGCCCGCGCCCCGGCGGCTACGGCGCCGGGCTGCAGGAACTCATGGCCAGCGGCCGCTGGAACGACGGTGCCGACCTGGCCCAGGCCTATCTGCGCGCCGGCGCCTTTGCCTACGGCCAGGGCGAGCATGGGGCGGCCGCGCGCGGCAGTTTCGAGCAGCGCCTGGCCGGCCTGGATGCCGTGCTGCACAACCAGGACAACCGCGAACACGACGTGCTCGATTCGGACGACTATTACCAGTTCCAGGGCGGCATGGCGGTGGCGGTGGAACAGCTGGCCGGCGCGCCGGCCGCCCTCTACCACGGCGACTTCAGCGTGCCCGGTGCGCCGCGCATACGCACGCTGGGTGAGGAAGTGGCGCGTGTCGTGCGTTCGCGCGCCGTCAATCCCAAGTGGCTGGAAGGCGTGCGCCGCCACGGCTACAAGGGCGCGTTCGAGATGGCGGCGACGGTCGACTACCTGTTCGCGTTTGACGCCACCACCGGCGTGGTGGGCGACCACCAGTACGCGCTGGTGGCCGAGGCCTATCTGCACGACGACACCAGCCGCGCGTTTTTGCAGCGGCACAACCCCGGCGCCCTGCGCAGCATCGGCGAGCGCCTGCTCGAAGCCATGCGGCGTGGCCTCTGGGAGGCGCCGGGCGAGCACCGCGAGCGCATTGAAGAGCATTTGCTGGCGCTGGAGCGCCGGCTTGAAGAACACGGAGAAGGACCCCTGGCATGAACACCCCTGAACTGGACATTTCCGCTGAAGCCATTGAGCCCGCCGCGCGCGCGGCCTTTCCCTTCACCGCGCTGGTCGGCCAGCCGCAGTTGCAGCGTGCGCTGCAGCTGGCGGCCATAGACCCCGGCATAGGCGGTGTGCTGATCAGCGGCCCGCGCGGCACGGCCAAGTCCACGGCAGCGCGCGCGCTGGCCGCACTGCTGCCTGACGCGTCCTTTGTCACCTTGCCGCTGGCCGCCAGCCTGGAGCAGCTGGTGGGCACCCTGAATGTGGAGGACGTGCTGCGCGACGGCAAGGTGCGCCTGGCGCCCGGGCTGCTGGCGCGGGCCCACAAGGGCGTGCTGTATGTGGACGAGGTGAACCTGCTGCCCGACGCGCTGGTGGACGCCTTGCTCGACGCGGCCGCCAGCGGCGTGAACACCGTGGAGCGCGACGGCATTTCGCGCCAGCATGCCGCGCGCTTTGTGCTGGTGGGCACCATGAACCCGGAGGAAGGCGAGCTGCGCCCGCAACTGCTGGACCGCTTCGGCCTGTCGGTGGCGCTGGCCAATCCGGTGGATGCGCAGCAGCGCACCGCCATCCTGCGCGCCCGCCTGGGCTTTGATGAAAACCCGGCCGCACTCGGCGAGCAACATGCGGAAGAACAGCGCAGGCTCAGCGCCGCGCTGGTGGCGGCCCGCTCCGCGCTGCCGCGCCTCACCTGGTCGGACGCCGTGCTGAACCATGCGGCAGCCTGCGCGATCGCGGCCGGTGTGGACGGCATGCGCGCCGACCTGGTGATGCTGCGCGCCGCACGCGCGCTGGCGGCGCTGGAAGGACGCGGCGAAGTGACAGTGGACGACGTGGATGCCGTGGCCGAGCTGGCACTCGCGCATCGCCGTCCCGAAGGCAGTGCCGCGCAGCCACCCGCCCATAGCGGGGCGCAGCAACAACCCCCCCACAAGCCGGAGCGCGCGCAGGAGCCATCGTCCATCGAACCCACGCCGCAGGGTGACTGGGGCGCGCTGCCGGCCCAGCCCGAAGGCATGGCCAAGGTCCAGCGCATCGCGGGGTGGCCGCCAAAAAAAGCCTAGGCCACCCCAGCCGCCGCCCGCGCAACGGGCCTGGCAGCTGGCGGTGGCCTCCACCCCAAATTCTTTCCACAAGCGCTGCGTCGCAGAACGCGCAGCAGCGCGGTGCCGCCATTGCCTGGCTGCCCACCGTCGTGGCCAAAGGGCCCGCGCCGTTGCGGCGCGAGCATTTGCGCCGCCAGCCCGTGGCGCTGCGCGGCAGCCGCCTGCATTGCATCGTGCTCGACACCTCGGGTTCCATGCGAGCGCGTGGCCGCCTGGCGCTGGCCAAGGGCCATGCAGCCTTCATGATCGAGCAGGCCGCGCGCCAGGGTGACGATGTGGCGTTGTTGCGCTTCGGCGGGCAGGGCGTCGAGTTATTGCTGCCGCCGGGCCGCGCGCGCGCTGCCGGCAGCCAGCGCCTGCGTCCCGTCGGCGGTGGCGGCGGCACGCCTCTGGCCGAGGCGCTTGTCCAGGCCGACCGGCTGCTGCAGCGCAGCCTGCGCAAGAGCGGCCCCAGCGAGTGCTGGCTGTGGCTGCTGACGGACGGCCGTACGCTGGAGCAGCCCCAGGCTCCGCCGGCGGCGCAGCATCTCGTGATCGTGGACTTTGATGATCCGCACAAACCCCTGGGCCGTTGCGCCGCCTGGGCCGCGCGCTGGGGCGCGGAACATCACCTGGCGCCAGCCTGACTTATCTTTATCTATCCATCGCAAAACGAATTCCTTACCGATGACCGAGACCGAAATCATTGTCTGCACCACCTGCCGCCCGCCGGGCGCATCGCGCGAGCTGCCGGCCCACGGCCTGGCCCTGTTCGAGGCCGTGCAGGACGCGCTGCTTATGTGCGAGCTCGATACCGGGCAGCACAAAGGCCTGCAGCTGCGCGGCCTGGCCTGCATGAGCGGCTGCTCCCGCGCCTGCACCGTGACCTTGCAGGCACCGGGAAAATTCAGCTATTACTTCGGCGACCTGGTCCCCGATGCCGAGACCGCGGCCCAGGTGCTGGCCTGCGCGCAGCTGCACAAGCACAGCGCCGACGGCAACCTGGCCCGCAATACGCGGCCCGAGCGGCTGCGCGGCGGCATCCTGGCGCGGCTGCCCCCCGTCGGCCAGGGCTCGACATGACGGGCCGAATCCATTACGTTTGATTTATTTCACCCCCTTCCATTTACCACTTACTTCAAGGAGATAGCCATGACAGAACCCACAACGCTGACCCACAGCCCTTCCCACACCCTCAACCCCGGCCTGGCCGTGCTGCGCCCGTTGTTCGGCACCGCGGCGCTGGGCCTGGTCGTCCTCTACGGCGTGGCCTTTGCCGAGAGCCCGCTGGCGCACAACGCCGCGCATGACGTGCGCCACATCACCGTCAAACCGTGCCATTGAGCTGTACTTTCACCGGGAGACATCCATGATTTTCCAACGATTGATCTGGGCTGCCCTGGCCACCGCGGTGGTGGTGGGCAGCGTGCAAACCGGCATGCAGCGCTGGCAAGCAGCGCCACTGATCCTGGCGGCCGAGGTGTATGAGGAACAAAAGGCCGAGGTCCCCAAGCCCGCCGAAGCGCCTGCTGCCCACGCGCACGCCGAAGGCGCAGCGCCTCACGAGCACGGCACCGCCAAGGAATGGGAACCCGCGAACGGCGCCGAGCGCATTGGCTGGACCTGGGTGGCCAACATCCTGCACGCTTTCAGCATGGCATTGCTGCTGTTTGCGGTCATGGGCGTATGGCTTTACCGGCGCGGCGGCGCGGTGGCCTCGCTGCGCCTGGCCGGCCTGGTGGCGGCGGCCGGCTGGCTGAGCTTTCACCTCTGGCCCTCGCTGGGCCTGCATGCGGAAGTTCCCGGCATGGAGGCCGCGCCATTGCAGGCCCGCCAGGCCTGGTGGGTGCTGGCGGTGGCCAGTGCGGCCGGCGCTTGCGCCGTGGCCGGTTTTGCACGCGCATCCTGGCGCTGGCTGGTGGCCGCGGCCTTGCTGGCGCTGCCCTTTGTGGTGGGCGCGCCCAAGCTGCAGGGCGATGCCCTGGCCGGCTTCGCCCCTGAAGCCCATGCCGCGCTGGAGCAACTGGGTACGCAGTTCATCTGGGCCACCACCTGGGTGTCGCTGTCGTTCTGGGTCTGTATGGGCCTGGCCGGTGGATGGGCCTTCCAGCGCTGGGTACGCCCGGCCTTGCTGGCGGTGCTGCAGCGTGCCGAGGCGCCTGTTGTCGGCGCCGTGCAAGCACCGCAGTGAGCGCTGTGACGGGTTTGGTCCCGGTCGGCGACCCGGCCGCGCCCGGCCACGCCTTCAGCGCCGCTGAGCAGGAGGCGGTGTACCGGGCCATCTTCGAGCGGCGCGACATGCGCCACTTCAGTGGTGGTACGGTGGGCGATGAACTGCTGCAGCGCCTGCTGTCGGCCGCGCACCATGCCCCCAGCGTGGGCTTCATGCAGCCCTGGCGTTTTGTCCGCGTGCGCAGCCGGCCCTTGCGCGAAGGCATCCATGCGCTGGTCGAACAGGAACGCGTGCTCACGGCCCGGGCCTTGGGCGAGCGCGAAGATGAGTTCATGAAACTCAAGGTGCAGGGCGTGCTCGATGCCGCCGAGGTGCTGGTGGTGGCGCTGCCGCCGGGGCGGGAGCAGCATGTGTTCGGCCGCCGCACTCTGCCCGAGATGGACCTGGCCTCGGCGGCCTGCGCCATCCAGAACCTCTGGCTCGCGGCGCGCGCCGAAGGGCTGGGCATGGGCTGGGTCTCGATCTTTGATCCGCTGCAACTGGCCGCGCTGCTGCACATGCCCGAGGGCAGCCAGCCGATCGCCGTACTCTGCCTCGGACCGGTGCAGGCTTTTTACGACCAGCCCATGCTGCAGGCCGAAAAGTGGGCGCGCCGCGCGCCGCTGGCCGAGATGGTGTTTGAAGACCGCTGGGGCGCCGCCCCCACTTCCCAAGAGGTGCCATGACGATTCCTGACGAGCCCGGGCGGCTTGCCCCGCTTTGCCGCCGTCCATGACTTGGACCGGTTTTTACCTTTCACCCGGCCTGCCGTATGCCGCCGGCTGCCTGGCGCTGGCCCTGGGATTGGCGCTGTGGATAGACCGGCACATGGGTGAGCCGCCTTCGCCCGTCCATCCGGTGGTCTGGATGGGCAACTACCTGAAACTCTGCGGCGGCGTGACGGTGCACTGCCCGCCCGCGACGGCATTCTGGCTGGGCGCGCTGGCCTGGTGGCTGGGGGTTGCGCTGGCCGGCGCCGTGGCCTGGGGCGCGCAGGCGCTGATGTTCTGGCAACTGGCCGGCTACGTCGCGGCGCCGGACTGGCAGGGTGCCGTCGACACCGCCTTGCTGGCCGTGCTGATGGCCTGGCTGCTCAAATGCATGATGTCCTGGCGCATGCTGCGCGAAGAAGTCGGCGCGGTCGAGCTGGCGCTGGGCCAGTCGCTGGAAGCCGGGCGCGAGCGCCTGTCCTGGCTCGTGAGCCGCGACACCACGCAACTCAGTGCCAGCCAGGTGCGCGAAAGCGCGATCGAATCGCTGGCCGAGAACCTCAATGATTCCGTGGTGGCGCCCATATTCTGGTTTGTGCTGTTCGGCCTGCCCGGCGCCGCCATCTACCGCTTCGCCAACACCGCCGACGCCATGTGGGGCTACCGCGGCACTTATCGCGGCAAGCACTGGGAATGGGCCGGCAAGTGGGCCGCGCGCGCGGACGACGTGCTGTCATGGGTGCCGGCGCGCCTCACCGCGCTGCTGCTCGCACTGGGGGCACGCGGCTTGCCGTTTCACGCCTTGCATCAAGAAGCGCGCAAGACCCCATCGCCCAACAGCGGCTGGCCCATGGCCGCCATGGCGCTGGCGCTCGGAGTTTCACTGGGCAAGCCCGGCGTCTACACGCTGAACCCTGAAGGCCGGCCGCCCGCCGCGGCGGACACGGCGCTGGCCCAGGGCGTGGCCGCCAAAGCAGTGTTTGCCCTGGTCGTCCTGGCCATGGCGGCGCTACTGCTGGCCGCGGTGCTGGTGGGGTCGGCATGAGCGCGAAACACCGCATCCATGGCGGGCCCGATGGCCTGGGCGTGCCGCTGCATGACTTTTCGACCAACAGCAATGCCTGCGGGCCTTGCCCTTCGGCAATCGCGGCCGTCCAGAGGGCCGATGCCACGCGTTATCCCGACGCCGGCTACACGGTTTTGCGCCGGCAACTGGCGGCTTTCCATGGTGTGGACGAGGCGCGTGTGCTGCCAGCCGCGAGCGCCAGTGAATTCATCTTTCGCATCACGGCCCTGGCGGCTGGGCAGGGTGCGCGTGCCGTCTGGCTGCCGCCGCTCAGCTATGGCGATTACGCACAGGCAGCGGCTGCGCACGGCCTGGCGGTAGCCGGCAAATCCGGGGATGCGCAACTGCAGTGGGCTTGTGAGCCTTCCAGTCCGCTTGGGGCCGCACAGCAAGGCTTGGGCGCGCTGGTCGACAGCCGGGATGCAAAAACGCTTGTCGTGCTGGACCGCGCTTACGAGCCGCTGAGGCTCAGCGCCGCGCCTACGCTTTCGCTGCAACAACTCAACAACACCTGGCAGCTCTGGACGCCCAACAAGGCGCTGGGCCTGACCGGCGTGCGCGCGGCCTATGCGATTGCGCCGCTGGGGCAAGAGGACGCCGCCGCCGCGCTCGAGCAGCTTTGCCCCTCCTGGCCGGTGGGTGCGCATGGCGAGGCCATGCTGTTGGCCTGGGCCGGCCGCGAGGCGCAGGACTGGCTGGCCGCCAGCCTGCAGACCTTGCGCGAATGGAAGGCCCAGCAGATCGCTGTATGTGAATCGCTGGGCTGGCACTGCCTGCCCAGCGAAGCCAATTTCTTCTGCGCGCAACCGGCCTTGCCTGAGGGCCTGAGCCTGCAGCAGGCCCTGGCAGCGCTGCGTGCCCAGGGCATCAAGCTGCGCGACACGAGTTCGTTTGGCCTGCCCGGCCATGTGCGCCTGGGCGTGCAGCCGCCCGCCGTGCAGGACGCGTTGCACAATGCATGGCAACAACTTTTCAGAACCACATGAGCGCAAAAAGTGTCATGGTGCTGGGCACCACCAGCGGCGCCGGCAAAAGCTGGCTGACAAGCGCACTGTGCCGCTATTACGCGCGGCAAGGGCTCAAGGTCGCGCCCTTCAAGGCGCAGAACATGAGCAACAACGCAAGAGTGGTCGCGGGCGGCGAGATCGGCAGCGCCCAGTATTTCCAGGCCCTGGCGGCGAGGGCCGTGCCCGACGTGCGCATGAACCCGCTGCTGCTCAAACCCGAAAAAGACACCCAAAGCCAGGTCGTGCTGATGGGGCAGGTCAATGCCGAACTCTCGCGCATGGAATGGCGCGGCCGCAGCGCCTCGGTCTGGCCCGTGGTGTCGCGGGCGCTTGATGAACTGATCGCCGACAACGATGTGGTGGTGATGGAGGGCGCGGGGTCGCCGGCCGAGATCAACCTCAAGGCCAGCGACATCGTCAACATGCGCTCGGCGCAGCACGCCCATGCGTCCTGCCTGCTGGTGACCGACATAGACCGCGGCGGCGCGTTCGCGCACCTCTACGGCACCTGGGCCATGCTGGACGAAGCCGAGCGAAAACTCATCAAGGGCTTTGTGCTCAACAAGTTCCGCGGCGACGCCAAACTGCTGGCGCCGGGCCCGCAGATGCTGCAGGACATGACCGGCATCCCCACGGTGGCCACCTTGCCCATGTGGTGGCAGCACGGCCTGCCCGAAGAAGACGGTGTGTTTGACGACCGCAGCGTGGCTTCGGGCGCGGTCAGCACCACCGTCGCCGTGGTCGCCTACCCGCGCATCAGCAACCTCGACGAGTTCCAGCCGCTCAAGAATGTGCCCGGCGTGCGCCTCAAGTGGGTGCGCAGCCCGGCCGAGCTGATGGGCGCCGACTGGGTCATCCTGCCGGGCTCCAAACACACCAGCGGCGACCTGGCCTGGCTGCGTGCGCAGGGGCTGGACCAGGCGGTGGCCGCGCACGCGGGCCGCGGCGGTGCGGTGCTGGGTATTTGCGGCGGCCTGCAGATGCTGGGCGAGGCGCTGATAGACCCGCACGGGATAGATGGCAATGCGCCGGGGCTGGGCTTGCTGCCGGTGGTCACCGTGTTTGACGAAGCCAAGACCGTGCGGCACCGCCAAGCCGGTTTCATGCCGCTGCGCGGGCTGTGGGCCGCCTTGTCAGGTGTCGAAGTGCAGGGCTACGAAATCCACCACGGCCAGACGGCCCCGCATTCGGCCATGGCCGCGGCCGGCGACATCGCCCATGCCGTGATGCCCGAGGGGCTGGCCTGGCAGAACCATGCCGGCAATGTGCTGGGCCTTTATTTACATGGCATGTTTGAAGACCCACGCGTGCTGCAGGCGCTGTTCGGCGCGGCCGCGCCCACGCTGGATTCGGTGTTTGACGGCCTGGCCGACTATATCGGCGAGCATTTCGCGCCGGATGTTCTGCAGTCGCTAATAGACGCCCGGTAGGGCGTCAGGGCACGCGCCTGAGCGGCCCGAAACAGGCCTCCAGTGAAGCGGTCTTGCAGACGATGAACTGGTCCTGCTTGGGGCTGAACTGGATAAAGCGGATCACGCTTTCGTCCCCGTCCGCATGCAGGTCGCCCGAGCAGTCGCGCTTGCCGTTGCTGTTGGTCACGGTTTCGGTCAGCGGGTAAAAACCCGTGGTCGTGGGCTTGGCCGACACCTGGTAATCGCCCTGGGTCACTTCCTCGCCGCTGGTGCCCAGCCTCCTGCCGTCGGCGCGGTATTGCCAGGTTTCCGTGCATGGCTTGCCGGGCAAGGTCCAGTTCCAGGTGCCCACAAGAGGATGGGTGGCGGCGCCTGCGGGTTTGGCGGCGGAGGCCGCGCGGACTGGGCCTGCAGGCTGGGCCTGCGCAAGACCGCAGCACAGCAGGGCGGGAAGAACAAGGGATGCGAGAAGGACAGGGGGCCGCGGGAAACGGCGTGAAAGGCTCATGAAGGCAAGGGGCTGGTGTGTGGCTGTCATCTCGCCATTATGAAGACGAGGCGTAAAGCGCTCGCGGGCGGCACGCTCAAACCCATGCCGGCTAAGGGCGCTTCTCCGGCAGCCTCAGCGTCAGCACCGTACCCGCGTCCGTGGAGGCCAGCGTGAGTTCCGCGCCTATGGCTTGCGCGCGGCGCTGCTGGTTGGCCAGGCCCTTGCCGCCGCCGGCCAGGGCCTCGTCGACGGAAAAGCCGCCGCCGTTGTCGGCGATGATGACGCTGACATAACCGTCTTCGGCGCCCGTCATCACCCGGATCTGCGTGGCGCGGGTGTGCTTGAGGGTGTTGGTGAAGGCCTCCTGCAGGATGCGCAGTATGTGCAGCGCGTTGCGCGGGTTCAGCCAGTCCAGCGGCGGCACGTCGGACACCTCCCAGCGCAGTGACACGCCAGCACCCGCCAGCCGCGGGCCCAGCCGAAAGCGCAGGGTGGCCAGCAACAGCAGCAAATCGGCCTCCACCGGCTCCATCGAATCGATGGTCAGCTTCAGGTCGTCGATACAGCCCTTGAGCACTTCGGCCACCTCGGCCTCGCTGAGCCGCCCGCCTTCGACCACGCGCAAGGCGCTGACCAGCGAAGAACCCAGGCCGTCATGCATGTCCTGCGTGAGGCGCTGGCGTTCCTGGCTCAGCACTTCGCGCTGCTCGACTTCGCGCAGTTTCTGGTAGCTCGCCGCCAGTTCGGTTTCGCGGTTTTTGAGGCTTTCTTCGAGCCCGGTATTGAGCTGCTCAACAGTGGCCAGGGCCCCCACGTACTGGCGAAACATGATGACCACGAACACGGCGAACAGCGCCATGGCCGCGTAAGGCGTCAGGTAATAACTCTCCAGGTCCAGCACGTACTTGAGCCGCGCCCAGTCGTAGACGCCAAACACATAGTTCAGGAAAAAGGCGATCGACAGCATCTTCGCATCCAGGGAGCGACTGCGCCATGAGTGCCACAGCCCGATCACCACGATGACCGTGGCCATGCTGATCAACAGCAGGTGGGCATAGGGCCGCAGCGCCAGCAGGCTGGGGAAGACGGAGGCAAAGGGCAGGGTGACGATGGAAAACACCACGGCCGTTCCCAGCATCACGCGGCTGAGCCAAGGCATGGCCCGGCCGTGGAGGAACTGCAGGAAATAGTGCGTGATCAGCGACTGCCACATCAGGGCGTTAAGGGTCAGCCAGATAAACCAGGCGTCGCTGACGATGAGTTTTTCGGGGCCGAGCTGGAAATGCCAGCGGCGCGTGGCGCTCAGCAAAGCGATCGCGAACAGGTAGAGGCTGGCGGGCTGGCGGCGCACCACCCAGACGGCCAGCGAGAAAAGCCCGACGGCGAGGAAGGCCGCGCTGCACATAAAAGGCAGCTGGTTGGCCAGCCAGTCGCGCCTGGCGGCCATTTCGACCAGACTGTCGGAATCGCCCGCGTAGAACGAGGAGATCGCCGCCTCGGGCGAGGGCAGGCTGTCCAGGCGTATCAGCAGGGTTTGGGGCGGCGGGCTGTCGGCGGTCAGGTTCAGCGGCAGCAGCAGCGCGGGGTGGTTAAAGAGGTTCCATACCGGGCTGCCGGTGGAGCGGTAGCGCAACCGGCCGTCGGCATACACCGCGATCTGGCCGGCCGCGAGCCAGCGTTTCAGGTAGAAGTGCGTGGGACTCTTGATGCCCTGCAGCTCATCGAGGCGTATGCGCAGCCAGGTGGTGACCACGGGCGACTTGCCTGCGGCCGGGGCCGCCGGCTTTTCAATCACGCGCGGCAATGCCACCTGTGTCCAGCTTCCGGGCAGGGCGCTGTCGTCGATCGTGGCCGCCAGGGGCTTGAAGCTGGCCGCTTCCTCGCGCAGCATCTCGGCGCGGGTGTAGTGGACGACCGGCCCCGCGGCCCAGGCGGCGGGGCCGCAGGCCAGCAGCCAGGCACACAGCAGCAGCCAGCGAACCATGCCTCCGCGCACCTCAGGCCGCCAGAATGCCCTGATGCCTGGCTTCATAAATCGCTTCGGCCCGGGAGTTCACATTGAGCTTGCTGTAAATGCGCCGCACGTAGGTTTGCACCGTGTGCTGCGACACCTGCATCAGCCGGGCGATCTCGTCGGCGGTAAAGCCTTTGGTGATGAGTTCCAGCACTTCTTTTTCGCGGCTGGAGAGGGCGGCCTGTTCATTGGAGGCCTGCACCGGTGCCGCCGCCGGCGCGGCAGCCGGCGCCACCGAAGGCGCGGCGCGAAAGCGCATCAGGATCTGCCGCGCGATCAGCGGGCTGATGGGGCTGCCGCCGCCGTGCAGGCTGCGTATTTCGTGCAGCATGTTCTCGGGCTCACTGTCCTTGAGCAAATAGCCCGAGGCGCCAGCCTCTATGGATTGCAGCACATGCGCCTCGTCGCCGAAGGCCGTGCACACCATCACGGCGCAGGTCGGCCATTGCGTATGCGCCGCGCGTATCACGTCGATGCCTGAGCCGTCGGGCAGGCCCAGGTCCACCAGCAGCACGTCGGCCGGCGCGCCTTGCAGCGACTGCAGGCCTTGCGCGCGTGTGCTGGCCAGGCTCATCAGGCGGATGTCGGGCGAAGCCGCGATGGCGGTCACGATGGCGTTCTGGAAGTGAACGTCGTCTTCCACAAGCGCCACATGGATGGGAGACGGGCTGGGGCTGGGCTGCATGTCGGTTCCTGCATTGGCGCATGCCTTGTGCATGCCTGGGCGTACCGCCCGCAGGATGGGGCGCGGACGGCCGGAAATACGCCATTGTGCTTCAAGGGCGGGCCGGGGCGTGTCCCCATATCTAGGGACAGTACGCGCTACCGCGCGATGCAAAGCTGAGCGCGTATCGCCCAAAAGAAGGACAACGGTGTATCGGTGGCTGGCCGCGTTAACGCTTTTGTTGCAGTCGGCGGGTTCACACTGCAGCGGGGCGCTTTTCGGGCAGGCGCAGGGTCAGCCGGGTGCCGGCCGGCGAGGATTCAAATTCCACATCACCGCCTATGGCATGCGCGCGGCGCCGCTGGTTGGCCAGGCCCTTGCCGCCGCTGCCCAGCGCCTGCTCCACAGCAAAGCCCTTGCCGTTGTCGGCGATGCTGACATTGACCCAGCCGTCGCCCGCAGCCGTTGTGACGCGTATCTCGCTGGCCTGCGCGTGCTTGAGCACGTTGGCAAAGGCCTCCTGCAGGATGCGCAGGATATGCAGCGCATTGCGCGGGTCCAGCCAGTGCAGCGTGGGGAGCTCCTGAACTTCCCAGAGCAGCGTGACGCCGGTGCCTTCCAGCCGGGGTTCGAGCCGGAAACGCAGTGTGGCCAGCAGCAGCAGCAGGTCCGCTTCAACCGGCTCCATCGAGTCGATGGCGAGCTTCAGGTCGTCCATGCAGTCCTTGAGGGTCTGCGTCACGCGTTCGTCGCTCATGCCGCCGACTTCAACGGAGCGGATGGCGCTGATCAGCGTCGAGCCCAAGCCGTCGTGCATGTCCTGCATCATGCGCTGGCGTTCATCGCTTAGCATCTGCCGCTGGGCGATCTCGCGCAGGCTGCGGTGGCTGGCTTCAAGTTCGGCTTCGCGCGCCCGCAGGCGCTCGGCCAGGCTGGCGTTGACCTGCTCGACTTCCGCAATGGCGCCGGTGTAACGGCGGTACATCACGTAACCGAAGACGCTGAAGGTGATCGCGTTGGTATGCGGGCCCAGATACCAGTTTTCGGGGCTGATGAAATTGTTCTGTACCAGCCAGTCGGTCGCGCTAAAGAGCGTGGCCAGCACCGTCCCGATGGCCACCACCATGGCGCTGCGAGAGCGCCCCCAGGCGTTGATGATGCCCGCCACGCTGACGCTCGTGCCCATCAGTGCGGCCATCACATACAGCATGGGCGTGGTCCTCGGCGTGTTGGGCAGCGCCGGCCACACGGGCAGGGTCAGCAGGGCCATCAGCACGGACGCGGTGATCAATGCCCGCGTCAGCCACAGTTGCTGGCGCCGGTGCAGCAGGCCGATTGAAAAGTGCACCACCGTGACCAGCCAGAACAGCGAGTTGACGGTGAACCAGGCAAACCAGTCGTTGGCAATCGGGAAGTTCACATAAAAATGCAGGCCCCGTATGAAAGACATGACCGCCAGCACAAAAAACAGCAGATAGCCCGGCTCATGCCGGCGCCGCAACCACACCAGCAAGGCGAAGATGCCGACCGCGAGGAAAGCCGAGCTGAACATGCCCGGCAATTCCTGCTGCAGCCATTGGCGGCCGTGGTAGCGCCAGCTGATGGCATCCACCGGGCCCAGCCACAGTGATGACAGCGCCACCTGCGTCGCAGCCGTGTGCTCGATGCGCAGCGTGATCTCGCGCGGCGGCCGGCCATCGGCTGATTTCTCCAGCAGCACCCATAGCGGCGTGTGCGGGCTGTTCCACAACGGGCCTTGCTGCTGTGCGGTGTGTATCAGGTGACCGTCGGCATACACCGCGAGGGTGCCGTCGGTGCGCACGCGGGCCGCATACAGCGCCAGTGGCGTGGACGATACCGGGGCCTGCGGCACGGTCAGTCGAAACCAGCTGGTGCGTGTGACGGGTGCCACGCCGGCGGATGCCGCAGCCCGGGCCTGTCCCAGCAACGCTATGGGCAGGGCGTGCGGCAGCGTAACGGGTTGCCAGCGGTCCAGCAGGGTTTGGCCGTCGAGGGTGAGCGGTGGCGAGCTGAAGCCCGCATCGGTTTGCACCTGCCAGTCAGCCTGGGTGAGATGCAGGGCCGCTGCGCCGGGGGAACCATCCGCGCGGGTGCCCGCAGAGTCACAGGCGATAAGACCCGCCAGCACCGCGGCTGCTGCCAGCAGCGCTACGGCCATGCGGGGCGAAAAACGCAGGAGGAGGTGATTATGAAAAGGCATTCGCGCGGGCAACTACAGCGCCAAAATGCCCTGGTTCCTGGCTTCGTAGATCGCTTCAGCCTTGGAGGTAACCTTGAGTTTGCTGTAGATGCGCCGCACAAAAGTGCGCACCGTGAAGGGCGACAACTCCATCAGCCTGGCGATTTCCACGGCGGTGAAGCCTTTGGTGATGTAGTCCAGCACTTCCTTTTCACGCGCCGACAGCAGCGATGACGCGTCGATATCGGCGGGCGCCGTGCCGGCGCCGGCTGCGGTGCCGCGGCGAAAGCGCGCCAGCACCTGCCGGGCGATGATGGGGCTGATCGGGCTGCCGCCGCTGGCCAGGCTGCGGATCTCGGCCGCCATCTTCAGCGGTGAGCTGTCTTTCAGCAGGTAGCCGGCAGCACCGGATTCGATCGACTGCATCACATGCGTCTCGTCGCCAAAATTGGTGCTCACCATGATGCTGCAGGCCGGCCACTGTCGGGAAGCCTCCCGGATCACGTCGATGCCCGAGCCATCGGGCAGGCCCAGATCAACCAGCAGCACATCGGCCGGCGCTTGCGTCAGCATCTGCAGGCCTTCGGCACGGGTGCCCGCCGCGCCCACCAGGCGCATGTCAGAAGCGCCCTGCACCACGCGACTCAGCGCTCCACGAAAGCCCGGATCGTCTTCGACGATGGCGACATGGATCATGGGCGGGTCTTGTTCAGCGGGAGGTGCATTCATCAGGCAGACATTTTGCGACGGTTTCAGGCGCACGACTCGCAATTTGTGTAGATCGTTTGTTCTACATGCAAGCGGGTATCCGGTGTCTGGGCACCGGCAGGGCCGTTCGATGCGCCGTCGGTGCCGATCATCATGCCGCCCCGGACGACCTGCTTGCTATATTTTTGATAGCTGCTAGCCATCATTCCTGTTGGTCAGCAGTCCGATTTGGTTTGTATGACGGAGCCCCTGAAGGTATCTGGCGTAGCGCATATGCGCTACAGACAGCGGCTTTCGTGATTCGTACGATGACGGCCAGTCGGGCAGGCGTTCCACAACAGCGGGGGCGCGGGCCCGACTGATTGGCGAGCCGCCTGGTCCGCTGCAAGTTCCGCCCGTCAACGAAAGCTTCCATGAAAAGCCACGCCAGCATGAACCGTATTTACCGCCTCGTCTGGAACACCGCCCTGAACCTGTGGGTGGCCGTGGCGGAAAACGCCAAGGGCAGAAGCAAGGGCGGCTCGGCGCGCGGTAGCGTGCAGTGGGATGACGTGCAGGCGGAAGGAGGCCATGGCGTCGATGGCGGTGGCGCGGGCTTCAGGCTCAACACGGCCTGCCGCGCGGCGCTGGTGTTGCTTACTACCTCCCTGGCGGTGCTCACGCATGAAGCGCATGCGGCCGATGCGGCCAATGCCAGTGTGTCGGCGGGTAGCGGCAGTGTCTCCACGCTAGGCAACACCACCACCATCAACCAGGCCAGCCAGCGCCTGGCCATCGACTGGACCAGTTTGTCCACCGCGGCCAACGAGGCGCTGCGATTCAACCAGCCCAATGCTTCGGCCATTGCGCTGAACCGCATCACTGGCGCCAGCCCCAGCGAGCTGCTCGGCAGCCTGACTGCCAACGGCCAGGTCTTCATTCTTAATCCCAACGGTGTGCTGTTTGGTGCCGGCTCACAGGTCAACGTTGGCGGCCTGGTGGCTTCGACGCTTTCCATGAGCAACGCCGACTTCATGGCCGGAAACCATGTGTTCAGCAACAACGGCTCCAGCGGTTCCGTCGTCAATCAAGGCAACCTGAATGCAGGGCAGGGCGGCTACCTGGCATTGCTGGCGCCGGAAGTGCGCAACGAAGGCGTGATGATTGCGAGCCTGGGAACAGCCTTGCTCGCGGCCGGCAACAAGGTCACCCTCAACCTCGACAACGGCAGCCTGCTGGGCTACAGCATCGACCAGGGCGCCCTCAACGCACTGGCCGAGAACAAACAGCTCATCAAGGCCGACGGCGGCCAGGTGTTGCTAGGCGCCAAAGCGCTGGACAGCGTGACCATGGGCACCGTCAACAACACCGGCGTCATTGAAGCGAAGACGATTGCCAACAAGGCCGGCCGCATCATGCTGATCGGCGACATGGAGCACGGCATGGTCAACATCGGCGGCACGCTGGATGCCAGCGCCCCGGATGGCGGTGACGGCGGCTTTATCGAGACCAGTGCCTCGAACTTCAAAATCCTGCCGGGCTTCAGGGTCAATACGCGGGCGCCGCAGGGCAAGACCGGCACCTGGCTGCTGGACCCGGCCACGATGACCATCGCGGGCGGCAATGGCGGGGCGGCCGACACCATTTACGAAGACTTTATCGAGTCGGCAAGTTCCAACATGCTGATCGAGGCCACGGATTCGATCAACGTCACGGGCACCTTCGGCAATGCCGATGTGGAGCTCCTCAGTGGCTTCAATCTCACCATCAGAACCACGGGAGCCACCGGTACCGGCATCGACCTCACGGGCAGCACGCACGGCGCCGGCCTGACGTTCAAGGTCTCCGGCGGGGGCTCGGCGAGCGTGACCACAGCGGCGGCCACCCAGGCCATCAAGACCTCCGCAATTTCCGTGACCGGCGGCGCCGGAACGATCAATCTCAACTCCGCCGGCGGGCTGGATGTTAGCAATACGGTCCTGCAGACCAGCGGAGGCGCGATCACGCTGACCGCAGCGGGCCAGGCCGGGAACTCGGGCGTGCTGGTGTCCCAGAGCACCCTGAACGCCGGCACCGGCGCCCTCACCATCAGCGGCACCACCACAGACCAGTCGCAGTATGGCGTGCTGCTGGACCGCGCCACCCTCACCAGCGGCAATGCCAACATCAACAGCGCCAGTTCTGCCATCAAGCTGATGGGCAGCAGCCTGACCAGCAGCGGAAACATCAGCATTGACGCATCCAATACCAATTCAGGCAATCATGCGATCGAGCTGGTCAACAGCGGGGCCACACAGACCAACGTCCGCACCACCGGCGGTGGCACCATAAACATCACCGGCAAGCTCAAGAGCGGCGGCGCCGCTGCTGTCGCCGCCAGCGGCTCGGCGGCAGGCGTGGCCATCGCCAACTCCAACGTCGCAGGCGGCGCCGGCACCGTCACCATCATCGGCGAGTCGGGCTGGGGCACAATCATTGCCCAGGCGGCCCGTGGTGTGCGGCTGGACTCACTGGCCAAGGTCACGGGTACGGGCAACATCGCCGTCACCGGCAATGCACACACCACTTCGACGGCCCTCAACGTCGCCGTTGAGCTGGGCACCGGCTCCGAGGTGTCCAGCACCGGCGGCAACGTGGAGGTCAGGGGCCAGATGCTCAGTGCCCTCGCCGCCGCCGCGGATACCAAGGGCATCATTGCAAAAGGCAAGGTGCAGTCCGGCGCGGCCAGTCGCATCTTGCTCGACGGCGTCGCTGATATGGACGATGGCACGACCGGCATCGGCATCCTGGTTGATGCCGGCGCCGACCTGATTGCGGGCACGGGCGGGCTCTCCGTTTCAGGTGATGGGCAGGGCCTCTCGACTACGGCAACGTTCACGGGCATCTCCATGGCGGGCGGCAGCCTCAGCTCGACCGGCGCGATCACCGTGAACGGCCGCGTGAATTCAGCGGTGGTACACGCCGCCGGTTCCCAGGGCCTGAGCCTGACCGGCGGCAGCATCAACTCCAACGGCGCGGCCATGTCGCTGCTCGGATCGGGGACGGCGCCGGCCTCGCCGGCCACCAACTTTGACCTGAACATCAACGGCACCGGCATCAACAGCGGGGGCGGGGACATCGCGCTGCGGGGTGAGCGTGTCAACATCGGCAGCGCCGTCAACGCGGGCACGGGCAGGGTGACGATCAATACGGTCAGCGCCCCCCGGGCGATCACGCTTGGCGGGGCGTCTGAAACCGCCGCCATGAACCTGAGCAACGACGAGCTCAACCGGATCACCGCTTCAGCGATCGTGATCGGCCGCACCGCCAACACCGGCGGCATCGCCATCGGCAACACCGGCGGCGCGATCAACCTGGCCAGCGCACCCAGCTTGAGCCTGCTCAACAGCAGCGCTGGAGGTCCGGGCATCTCGCAAACGGCGGCATTCACGGTTGCCAACCTGAACGCCGACGCGCGAACCGTCATCCTGGACAACCCACTCAACCAGATCAGCCAGGTCAGCGGCCGCGCCTACGGAACGAATAATTTCCAGGTTCGCTCCAACTCTGCATTGTCTGTGGGGACGGTGGACGGAACGGCCGGCATCATCCAGTCCGGCACCGGTCTTGTTGAGCTGCACAGCAGCGGCGCGCTGTCGCAAACCCAGGCCATCGTTGGCAACGTGCTGCAGGCATCGAGCAACGGCGGCATGACGCTGGCCAATGCCGGTAACCAGATCGGCACTTTCGGCAATCTCAGTAACGGCACATCAGGCAACATCATCGTTCGCAACACCGCTGCCAACGCCGCGTTCCTTGGCGCCGTCACAAACAATGGCGGCGGCCGCATCGACATTGGCAACACCGGCTCCATCACCCTGGGAACGGAAACCTTCTCTACTTCGAGCAATGCCACAGGCACGACCGCGGGCACGGCCGCCATGAGCATCGTGGCCACGGGAGGCATCAGTGCGCCATCTCCCGCAAGCCTCGGCACGCACCTCCAGAATTCGGGCGGCGGCACGATCTACCTGCAGGCGCGCAACGGCAGCATAGGTAACAGCGCGGCCAACGCCGTGAGTATTTCAGCGGCCGGCCCTATCGTCGCGGTAGCCAACGGCGCCGGTTCACACGTCAACCTGAGCCTGGTCGGCAACAGCGCCCTGGAAAACATCAGCGCGACAGGTGCTGTCAACGTCAGCGTCAACGGGGCTGGCAACCTGGCGGTCAAGACGGTGGCCGGCAGCTCGGTCACCCTCGACGCCGCGGCCGGCGCCATCACTGACGCCAATGGCGCGGCCAACAACATCATCGCCACCACGCTTAACGCAACCGCAGCAAATGGCATCACGCTGGGCACCAATGTGACCGGCCTGCAAACACTGACCACGACAGGCGCGACAGGCGACATCAACCTCACCGCAGCGAATGCGCTGAGCACCAGCAACCTGGCCATCACCACCGATGCCGGCTCGGCCCAGACCGTCAGCGTGGCGTCTGCGGCCGGCATCACTGTCGACAGCGCCTTCGGCAACACACAGGACAAGTTCAAGCTCACCGCCGCCGGCAACATCGCCGTCAATGCAGCGCTGACGGCCGACCAGCTCACGCTCTCGACCGGTGGCTCGTCTACACAAACGGCAGGCATCACAGCCAATGGCCTGGAGCTGCTGGGCACCGGCAGCCACACGCTCACCAATGCCGCCAACTCCGTGACCACACTGGCCGGCAACACCGGCGATGTGGCTTACGAGCAGGCCGGTGCGCTGACAGTGGGCACTGTCAACTCGGCAGGCCTGACTGCAAGCGGCAAAGTACTGGTGCGCACCACAGGCGCGGCCAGCGACCTCACGCTGGCCAATGGAATTACCTCCGGCAGCGCGGCCAATGATTCGCTAGTACTGGCCGCCGGGCGCAACCTTGTGAACAGCGGCGCGGCCATCAACATCACCGCCACCGCAGGTGGCTCGGTCTCCCTTGAGGCAGGCAATGGCAACATAGGTGCCAGCGCCGCCTCCGCGATGAATGTTTCAACCGCCGGTGCAGTCACCGCAGTGGCCCGCGGCACGGGCTCGCAGGTCAACCTCGCCCTGGCCGGCGGCGCCAGCGTGGAAAACATCAGCGCCACGGGCGCTGTCAATGTCACCGCGGTGGGCGACCTGGCGGTTAAAACGGTCAGTGGCAGCGCCGTGACACTCAGCGCTACATCCGGCGCCATCACAGACGCCAACGGTGCGATCAACAACGTTACCGCCACTACATTCACTGCGAATGCCCAGAATGCCATCACGCTGGGCACCGATGTGACAGGGTTGCAAACGCTGACGACAACTGGTGCTACCGGCGACATCAGCCTCACCGCAACGAACGCGTTGAACACCAGCAACCTGGCCATCACCACTGATGCCGCGTCCGCGCAGACCGTCAGCGTGACGTCCGCGGCCGGCATCACCGTCGACAGCGCCTTCGGCAACAGCCAGGACAAGTTCAAGCTCACCGCCGCCGGCAACATCGCCGTCAATGCAGCGTTGACGGCCGGCCAGCTCACGCTTTCCACCGGCGGCGCTTCTACCCAAACCGCAGGCATTACAGCCAATGGCCTGGAGTTGTTGGGCACTGGCAGCCACACGCTCACCAATGCTGCAAATGCGGTGACCACGCTGGCCGGCAATACAGGGGAGGTGGCCTACGCGCAGGCCGGTGCGCTGACGGTGGGCACTGTCAACACGGCAGGCCTGACGGCCACTGGCAAGGTGCTAGTCCGCACCGCCGGCGCAGCCAGCGACCTCACGCTGGCTAACAGCGTGACTTCCGGCAGCGTGGCCAATGATTCGCTGGTGTTGGCGGCTGGACAAAACTTTGTGAACAACGCCGGGGCGGGTGCACTTAACCCGGGCGCGGGCCGCTTCCTCGTCTACTCGACCGACCCGACCGCCAGCAACCTGGGCGGTCTGGTCTCAACGGGCAATGCGTTTGGCCGAACCTACGCCGCCAACGCACCGTCGGATGCTTCCATGACGTCCCTGACGGGCAACCGTTTTGTCTACAGCGTTGTGCCGACGCTCAACGTAAGCGGCGACAACCAGAGCAAGGCATACGGCGGCGCCGACCCGGCCCTTACCTACACCGTCAACAGCGGCCTGGTGGCGGGCGACACCGCGGCCACCGCGCTGGGCGGTGCGCTGTCGGCGCCCACAGGCGCCGCCACGACCGGCCCCACCCATGCCATCACGCAGGGCACGCTGGCATCGGCCCTGGGCTACAACGTCGTCTACACCAACAGCACGCTGACGATGACCGGTACACCGCCTTTGCCTGCATCTCTTTTCGGCGTGACGGGGGCGCTGGATGGGCCTTATGTGACCGCGATGAATACCATTGCCGGCGCCGGCGAATCTTTGGGCAACAACACCGATAGCGAATCCACCGTGCTGGATGATGCGCCGCTCATCCAGGCGCTGAACGCGGTTGCCGCGGAGGCCGCCGGGCAGGACAAAGCCGAATAGGCCGTGTCGGTTTTTAGGGGCGCTGGCCCCCCATCCCAACCTTCCCCCAGAGGGGGAAGGGGTCAAGCCTCTCTTGCTCCCGCTGGGGGAGGGTAGGGTGGGGGCTCGCGGCGCGTGGAGAAGCAGGCGCTGGCGGCGGCCCGTTCCGCGGCGCGGCGCCTTGCAGCGGTGTCACCAGAACTGGGGACAGACAGTTCACCGGCCCTTTGCCACAGTAGGGCAAGCCTCAAGCGGCGCGGGGCCGTGTCCTTGTTGCCCTGGCCTGGAGACGCTGGATTGAACTGCTGCCCCACCACTGTCCTGCTTGCCGGAGGCGATGCGCTGATGCGCGACGGTCTCAGGGTGCTGCTGTCCCGACAGGACGGCTTTGAGGTCATGGCCGAAACCGGCGACGGTGAGGCCGTAGTGCCGCTGGTGAACCGGCTCCTGCCCCGGCTGGTGCTGTTGGACCTGGACATGGGCCCGGACGCCCACGGCCTGGACATCGTGTCCGCCATCAAGGCCGGTTTCGGCGCAGCCGTCAAGGTGCTGGTGCTGACCGGCGAGCTGCAGCCCGGCGCCCTCAGGCGGGCGCTGCTGGCGGACGCCGACGGTTATGCGCACAAAAGCGAGGGCGGCGCCGAACTGATGCGCGCGGTGCAGGCGGTGCTGGCCGGCCGGCAGCACGTGAGCCGCAGCATCGCAGCGGTCTTTTTGCCGCGCTCCCTGCGCATGGACGCGGCCGGTGAGGCACTGGCGGCCACGCCGCGCGAACGCGAGATCATGTCGCTGGTGGCGCGCGGCCTGAGCAACCGCGAGATCGCGAAGCTGCTGGCCATCAGCGTGCTCACGGTGCGCACGCACCGGCAAAATCTGATGGATAAATTCTCGCTGCGCAACGCGGCCGAGATCACCGCCTGCGCCGTGCGGCGCGGCTACTACAGCCCGGGTTGAGCGCTTAACAGTGGTGTTTTCTCCCTCTCTGCCTCTGCTCCTTCTCCGCCCTCTTTTAAGGGTTGCTGGCCGGGAGTCGCCCGGCATGCGACTCACTTTCTTTTGCTTCGCCAAAAGAAAGTAAGCAAAGAAAAGGCGACCCTGGTTGCTGCGTCCCTGCGCTTCGCTACGGGCAACCTGCGGTGCTCGGTCCAGCCGGGGTCTCGCTAAACTCGCCTTCGGCTCAGACAACGCGATCCCTGATCCGTCTGGCCCTGCGCTCCTCGGCGCATCCACAAGGGGTGGGGAAGGAATACCAAATCCAAATACCGAAAACCACAAGGACTCGCCGTGGCGAGTCCTTGTTTGTATTGGTATTGGTATTGGTTTTCTTGTATTCGGACTGCCCCGTCCTGGCTGGGCCGAGGAGCGCAGAGACAAGCGGATCAGGGCTGGCGTTGTCTGAGCGAAGCGCAGCGTAGCGAGTTTAGCCAGACCCCGCTTGGCTCGAGCACCGCAGGTTGCCCCGTAGCGCAGCGTAGGGGACCCAGACTGCGGGTCGCCTTTTCTTTGGTGACTTTCTTTTGGCGAAGCAAAAGAAAGTTACTTGCCGCCGGGCAACCCCCGGCCAGCAACTCCCAGCAAAGGGAGCAGGCGTGCAAGCCGGCACAAGACCCAGCTCCTCAGCTTGTCCCCAAAACTGGCGACAAGCCCCGGCGGCGTGCTTGGGCAACTACTGCATTCGCAGTAGTTGCCGGGCTGAACCCGGTTACAGAAAATCGCCCGCATGCAAGCGAATCCCGTGCTTTTTCTACCGGGTGATGTGCCGCTTCAATGCAGTAAGTGCGCGGCCCGCAATGTGAATTTTCACCATGGCCGGCGCCGCCGCGTCCCCAGAACTAGGGACATACAGGCGGCTGGCGGACTCCTACGATTTACACGTTTTGTCACAGACGCGCGCGGCGCATGTCTTCGCGCCGCCTGTGTGAAGTACTCGCCCTTGACCCATTTTTTCGGAAAGCCATTGCCATGAAAAGCCACGCCAGCATGAACCGCATCTACCGCCTCGTCTGGAATGCCGCATTGAGCCTGTGGGTGGCCGTGGCGGAAAACGCCAAAGGGCGCGGCAAGGGCGGCTCGGCGCGCGGCAGCGTGCAGTGGGATGACGTTCAGGCGGATGAAGGAGGAGAGAGTGGAGGCGCAGGCTTCAGGCTCAATACCGCCTGCCGCGCGGCGCTGGTGCTGCTTGCTTCGCTGGTGGTGCTCACGCATGAAGCGCGCGCGGCTGATGCGGCCAATGCCAGCGTGTCGGCGGGTAGCGGCAGTGTCTCCACGCTGGGCACCACCACGACCATCAACCAGGCCAGCCAGCGCCTGGCGATTGATTGGACCAGTTTGTCCACCGCAGCCAACGAGGCGCTGCGGTTCAACCAGCCCAATGCGGCGGCGATAGCGCTGAACCGCATCACCGGCAGCAGCCCCAGCGAGCTGCTGGGCAGCCTCACGGCCAACGGCCAGGTGTTTATCCTGAACCCGAACGGCGTGCTGTTTGGCGCCGGCTCGCAGGTCAATGTCGGTGGGCTGGTGGCTTCGACCCTGAACATGAGCAATGCCGACTTCATGGCCGGCAACCATGTGTTCACCGGCTCGGGTGCTTCGGGCTCCGTCGTCAACCAGGGCGTGCTGACGGCGGCGAACGGCGGCTACATCGCGCTGCTGGCGCCTGAGGTGCGCAACGAAGGCGTGATAGGCGCGACGCTGGGCACAGCTCTGCTGGCGGCGGGCAACAAGGTCACGCTCAATATCGACAACGGCAACCTGCTGGGCTACAGCATCGACCAGGCCGCCATCAATGCGCTGGCCGACAACCGCCACCTGATCAAGGCTGACGGCGGCCAGGTCATTCTGACGGCCAGCGCCACAGACGCCTTGCTGCGCACGGTGGTCAACAACTCGGGTGTCATAGAGGCCAAGACCCTGAACAACCAGGGCGGCGTGATCCGCCTGGAAGGCGGCGACAGCGGCGTGGTGCATGTGAGCGGCACGCTGGACGCCAGCGGCAAGGGCGCGGGTGAGCTGGGCGGAAAAGTACAAATCACCGGCGACAAGGTGGGCTTGTTTGATGCGGCCAAAGTCGATGTGTCCGGCGACGCCGGCGGCGGCACCGCGCTGGTAGGCGGCGACTTCCAGGGTGGCAATGCCGCGGTCAAAAATGCCTCCGCCACCTTTGTGGGCGCGGACGTGAAGTTGACGGCGGACGCCATCAGCACCGGCGACGGCGGCAAGGTCATTGTCTGGTCGGACGGCACCACGCGCTACAACGGCAGCATCTCGGCCAAGGGCGGCGCCAACAGCGGCAACGGCGGCTTTGTCGAGGTATCAGGCAAGGGCCTGCTGGCTTTCAAGGGTGAGGTGGACACCTCTGCGGCGAATGGCCACAAGGGCACGCTGCTGCTGGACCCCACCAATATCTGGATCGCCGTCGACAACGCCAGCGCGGATGCCGCTGCGGGCTATGCCGTGGGCGACAGCAGTGCCGACGGCGGCGCGGGCCAGCCCTTTGCCGCCAGCGGCGCGGTGGACGATTCGTTGCTGACCACCGCGTCCCTCACGGCCGCTTTGGCCAACAACGACGTCGTCATTACCACCAACAACCCGGACGGTGCGGGCGCGGGCAACATCACAGTCGTTGACGCTGTGACCTATACCGGCCCCAACACCAGCACGCTGGCCTTGCTCGCCGATAACAACATTGCCATCAACCAGTCGATCAGCAGCAGCAATGGCGCGCTCATTGTGAATGCCATTGCCAGCGCAGGCGATGTCAGCCTCGCCAACGGCGCGGCCATCAACACCAACGGCGGCAATGTGAAACTGACTGGCCGGGACATCACCGTCGGCAACGGTTCCGCCATTGTTGGCGGCTACGTGCAGCTCAGCGGCAGCCAGGACATCATCTTCAACGGCACGGGCGCCATCAACGCTACGGGTGATGTCTATCTGGGGGGGCGCAATATCCAGCAGGGCGGCACCGGCATTGCTGTCACCGCCGACAAGCTCTCCATACGATCGACCGGCTATATCGGCAACAGCGCCGCCGCGGTGGCCGGTGACGACAAGCTCAATACCCAGGTGAACACGCTCTCGGCGGTGGCGCCGGGTGCGATTTCGGTGAGCAACACCGGTGCGTTGACGGTGGATACGGTCACCTTCCAGGGCATGACCCCTCCCAATGGCGGCTCGATTGTCGGCGTGAGCAGCACGGGCGGCGCGATCTCGCTGGCTACAGTTGATACCGGCGGCGCAACCGATAACCTGACGCTCAACAAAGCGGTGAGCACCACCGGCGGCATCACCAACACCATCACACTGGCGGCCGATGACCACTATGCGCAAACGGCAGCGACGGTGTCCACGGTGGGCGCCAACGTGGCCGTCACCGCCGGCCGGACCCTGACGGCGTCGGGCAGCGGCGGCAGCGCCATCGTGACCTCGGGCGCGGCCAGCAGCACCGACACCAACGGCTCGAACGCCGGCAACATCACGCTCAGCACCAGCGGCGCCAACAGCGGCTCTATCAGCGTCACCGGCGACCTGACCGCGCAGGGCAGCAGCGCCAACGCGGGCAGCACCACGGGCAACGCCGGCGTCGCCGGCGGCCGCGGCGGCGACGTGTCGGTGACCATGGCAGCCGCCGGCGCCGGCATCGCCATTACAGGCAATGTGCTCAGCAACGGCGGCAGCGGCGCCGGCGGCGGCAGCAACTTTGCCTGGATGTTCGGCACAGGCGGCAACGGCGGCAACATCACGCTGAGAAATACGGGCAGCACCGGCGCCGGCGCCATCAGCGTGGGCAACCTCACCGCCCAGGGCGGCTCGGCGGGTTACATCGGCAATGGCGGCAGCGGCGGCACCGTCCTGGTGACCACGGCCGGCACGGGCGCGGCATCGATCACCACGGGCGCTATCAGCACCTGGGGCGGCAGGTACGTCGCCAACTCCAACCCCGGCAGCAACGGCGGCAATGCCGGCAATGTCACCTTGGGCACGGTAGGCGCGGGCGCCACCATCCAGTTCGGCAACCTCGATGCGCACGGCGGCGCGGGTTCGCTCAACCGGGTCAATACCAACTACGGCAGCGCGACCATCGTGTCAGGCACAGGCGGCACGGTTGGCATCACCACTACGGGTGCCAATGCCGACATCACCGGCAGCGGCAGTGTTTCCAGCTATGTTGAAAATGCGGGTTGCAGCAATAACGCCATTTGTTCGATAGGTGCCGCGGGCAACGTCAGCATGACGACCAGCAACGGCAACGTGAGCCTCGCCGGCAGTGTGAACGCCAAGGGCGGCAATGCCTTGGGCGGCGGCACCCTTTTGGCCAATGCCGGCGGCGCGGGCGGCGCTGTGACGGTGACGATTGGGGCCCTCGGCGCCAACAAAAATGTCTCGATAGGCGGCATCGACGCGACGGGCGGCAACGGCCTGGCCGGCGGCGCCGCGGGCTTGAGCAAGGCGGTGATCGTGACCGCCACGGACGGCTATGTGCAGCAGGTGCCCGGCAGTTATTTCAATGGCTTGACGGTCGCCGTGACGGCCAACCGCGGCATAGGCGCGGGCACGGGCGCCGGCGACCTGAGCCAGCGGCTGGGCATCATCCCGGTGACGGGGACGGCGCGCAACGCTACAGGCGTCGTCGCCAACCGCGCGGGCAACACGCGGGTCATCTTCGGCGGCGGAAATGTGAGCCTGGGCGGCACCCAGGTGCAGAACCTGTTTACGACGGGCGACCTGGACATCGCCACCAGCAACGGCGCGCTCACCGTGAACGGCCTGGGCCGCAACGGCGCCGGCAACATCAGCCTGAGCGCGGGCGGCGGAAACGACCTGACTATCAACGCGAGCAGCGTGCTCTCGGCCATCAACGGCAATATCCGGCTTGAAGCCGGGCGCGACGTCATCTTCTCGGGCAACGCAAATGCCCAGACCACTACCGGCGACATTTACGTTTCAGCCGGCGCGAATGTCCAGCAGGCCGATGTCTCGACAGCACTGACCGGCAACAATCTGGCCGTGCGGGCCGGCGGCTACATCGGCGACGGCGCGGGCGGCGACAACACGGTCAACACCAGCGTCAACACGCTCTCGGCCGTGGCCGGCGCCGGCATAGGCATCAGCAACAACAAGGCGCTGGCGATCGACCAGGTGACCTTCGCGGGCGGCACTGTGCCCGGCGGCGCCATCAACGGCGTGTCGACCACGGGCACCGGCAATGTTGCCGTGGGCACCACGGCCGGCCAGCTGACCGTGTTGGCGCCCGTCAGCGTGGCCGACGGCACTTTGGCCTTGAGTGGCGCCACCAACCTGGTGCTTAACAGCACCGTCAGCAACGCCACACGCGCCGTGCAGCTCGCGGCCGGCAGCGGAAGCATCACGGGCCCAGGCCAGGTGACGGCCGGCGCACTCACGGCCAGTGCCGCCGGCGATATCGACCTGCTCGCTGATGCGGCGGCGCTGACCGCTACCAGCACTTCCGGGACTATCAATGCGTTGCTGGTCGCCGGCGGCAGCATCGAGAACGTCTCAACCACAGGTGCGGTTTACCTGGAGGCTGTGACCGGCAACCTCGACGTGAAAACCGTGTCAGGCTCGGGCGTGACGCTCACGGCCGCGGCCGGCGCGATCACCGACGCCAATGGTACCGACAACAATGTCACGGCGACAACGCTGACGGCTTCGTCCCAGAACGGCATCGCGCTGGGCACCAATGTCAGCGGCCTGCAGACGTTGTCCACCACCGGCGCCACGGGCGACATCAGCATCAGCACCGCCAATGCGATAGACACCGCCAACTACAGCATCAGCACCGACAGCGGCTCGGCGCAGAACGTCAGTCTCACGTCCGGCTCGGCTTCGGGCGTCACGGTGGGCAATGCCTTTGCGTCCACCAATGACAACATCAGCCTCACGGCCACGGCCGGCGGCATCAACCTGAACAGCGCGATTGACGCGGCGGGCCTGGCGCTCAGCGCGCAGGGCAGCATCAGCGCGCCGGCGGCCATCAACGTCACGGGCGTGTTCGACCTCAAGGCCGGCACCTTCAGCCAGATCGGCACCTTGCCCTCGTTCGTCGCCAATGATTTCCGCATCAGCGGCGGCACCTTTGTGCGCGCGCTGGGCGGCGACGGCGGGAGCCCCGGGACGGCCTACCGGATCACTGACATCTACGGCCTGCAAGGTGCAGGCTCAGATGGCATGCAGTACAAAAACTACAAGCTGGTCAACCACATTGACGCAACAGGTACGGTGGACTGGAACGGTGGTGCGGGCTTCAGTCCGATCGGCGGCGGCATAACTCACTTTTACGGCGCTTTTGACGGCGACGGCAAAACCATCAGCAACCTCACCATCAATCGCCCCGGGCAAATCCTCGTAGGTCTGTTTGGCTGGACCGCTAATACTAGCGCTATTGCCAACGTCGGCTTGGTGGGTGGCAGTGTCACCGGCCACAGCGATGTAGGTGGGCTGGCAGGTATAAGCTGGGGCACGATCAGCAACAGCTATACCACGGGCAGTGTCAGCGGCGTCACTAACGTAGGCGGATTGGTTGGCGAAAACGCGGGCACGATCAGCAACAGCTACGCCACAGGCAGTGTCACTGGCACCTATTACGTTGGTGGACTGACAGGCGTATCCACTAGTTCTAGTGCCAACCTTGTCAACAGCTACGCCACAGGCGCGGTCACTGGCTCGACCTCCGTAGGCTCACTTATCGGTCAATTGAACCACGGAAGCGTTACGGCGTCCTTCTGGCGCGACGGCGCAACCCCCGGTATTGGTGACGTCCAGCCAGGCAGCACGGTTGACGGCCTCAGCCGCGGCCTGACCAACGCGGAGTTCACCAGCGCAGCAACCTTTACCAGCGCAGGCTGGAACGCCAGTAACGTGGGCGGCGACGGCACTACCTGGCGCGCCTATGAGGGCAACACAGGCCCGCTGCTGCGCAGCTTTATGACCGGGCTGACCCTGGCCAATACCAGCGTGACCTACAACGGCAACATACAAACCGGCGCTACCACGGCCACGTCGGGCGTGCTGGGCAGCAACGCCAGCGCGCGCAACGCGGGCAGCCATGCCACGGGCTATTACTCGGGCCAGCAGGGCTACGACATCATCGGCGGCGGGCTGGACATCGCCAAAGCCGACCTGACGCTGAGCACCAGCAACGTGACCAAGACCTACGACGGCACCACCTCTGCCGCGGGTACCGCCATCGCCACAGCCAGTACGGTGCTGCTGGGCGGCGATACCGCCAGCGGCGGCAGCTTTGCCTTCACCGACAAGAACGCGGGTACCGGCAACAAGACGGTGACCACCACCGGCGTGACGGTCAACGATGGCAACGGCGGCAACAACTACAACGTCAGCTATGCCGACAACACCAGCAGCACCATCAACAAGGCCAACCTGACGGTGACGGCCACGGGTGTGACCAAGACATACGATGGCACGACCAGCGCCACGGGTACGGGCAGCGTTGCCACGCTGGCCGGCGCGGCGGCCGGCGAAGTCGTCAACGCCGCCGGCAGCCAGGACTTCCTCGACAAGAACGCGGGCAGCGGCAACAAGGCGGTGCGGGCCAGTGGCGTGACCATCAAGGACAGCGGCAATGCCGATGTGACCGGCAACTACAACATTGCTTATGTGGACGACGCCACAAGCACCATCAACAAGGCCAACCTGACGGTCACGGCCACGAGCGTCACCAAGACTTACGACGGCACGCTGGGCGCCACGGGCACGGGCTCGGTCGGCGCATTGGCAGGCGCCGGCGCAGGCGAGGTGGTCAACGCCGCCGCCACGCAGGTCTTTACCGACAAGAACGCGGGCAGCAACAAGACGGTGCAAGCCAGCGGCCTGACCATCAAGGACAGCGGCAACGCCGACGTCACAGGCAACTACAACATTGCCTATGTCGACAACACCACCAGCACCATCAACAAGGCCGACCTGACGGTGACGGCCAATGCGGTGACCAAGACCTACGACGGAACCTTGGGCGCCAGCGGTACGGGTACCGTTGCCGCGCTGGCTGGCGCGGCAGCGGGCGAGGTAGTCGATGTCACCGGCAACCAGGCTTTCCTTGACAAGAACTTCGGCATCGGCAACAAGACGGTGCGCGCCGGCGGCGTAACGATCAAGGACAGCGGCAATGCCGACGTGAGCGGCAACTACAACATCGCCTACGTCGACAACACGGCCAGCACCATCAACAAAGCCAACCTGACCCTGTCGACCACCGACGTCACCAAGACCTATGACGGCACGACCAGCGCGGCCGGCACGGTCACGGTGACAGCGGGCACGGTGTTTGCGGGTGACAACACCACGGGCGGCACATTCGCTTTCACCAACAAAAACGCCGGCAGCGGCAACAAAACGGTGACGACGGCGGGCGTGACGGTGGGCGACGGCGTGAACAACGCCAACTACGACGTCAGTTATGCGGACAACACCACCAGCACCGTCAACCAGGCCAACCTGACGCTCACCACCAGTAACGTCACCAAGACCTATGACGGCACGCTCAGTGCTGCAGGTACCGCTGCAGTGGCCAGCGGCACGGTGTTCAGCGGCGACAGCTTGAGTGGAGGCAGCTTTGCCTTTACCGACAAGAACGCCGGCACCGGCAACAAGACGGTGACAGCGGCCAGCGTAACGGTGACCGATGGAAACGGGGGCAACAACTACAACGTGAGCTATGTGGACAACACCACCAGCACCGTTAACCGGGCCAACCTGACGGTGACGGCGACGGGTGTGACCAAGACCTACGACGGCACGACCGGCGCCACAGGCACGGGTTCCGTCGGCACGCTGGCAGGCGCCGGTGCCGGTGAGTCGGTCAATACCGCCGCCACGCAGGTCTTTACCGACAAGAACTTCGGCATTGGCAACAAGACGGTTCAAGCCAGCGGCCTGACCATCAAGGACAGCGGTAACGCGGATGTCACGGGCAACTACAACATTGCCTATGTTGACAACACGACCAGCACCATCAACAAGGCCAACCTGACAGTTACCGCCACAGGCGTGACCAAGACTTATGACGGCACCGCCAGCGCGACTGGCACGGGCACCGTGGGTGCGTTGGCCGGTTCCGCGGCGGGTGAGCTGGTGAATTCGGCAGGCAACCAGGCCTTCCTGAACAAGAACGTCGGCACGGGCAACAAGGCGGTCCGCGCCAGCGGCGTGACCATCAAGGACAGTGGCAATGCCGATGTCACGGGCAACTACAACGTGGCCTACGTGGATGACACCACCAGCACCATCAACCAGGCCAACCTGACGCTATCGACATCCAACGTCACCAAGACCTACGACGGCGGCCTCTCGGCGGCTGGTGCTGTGGTCGTGACTGCAGGTACGGTGTTTGCGGGTGACAACACCACGGGCGGCACATTCGCTTTCACCAACAAAAACGCCGGCAGCGGCAACAAGACGGTGACGACGGCGGGCGTGACGGTGGGTGACGGTGTCAACAATGCCAACTACAACGTCAGCTACGCCAACAACACCACCAGCACGATCAACCGGGCCAACCTGACGGTCACGGCGACCGGGGTGACCAAGACTTACGACGGCACGACCGCTGCCACGGGCACGGGTTCTGTTGGCACGCTGGCCGGCGCAGGTGCCGGTGAGTCGGTCAATACCGCCGCTACGCAGGTCTTTACCGACAAGAATTTCGGCGTCGGCAACAAGACGGTCCAGGCCAGCGGCCTGACCATCAAGGATTCGGGCAACGCTGACGTGACAGGCAACTACAACATTGCCTATGTGGACAACACCAGCAGCACCATCAACAAGGCCAACCTGACGGTCACAGCAACTGGCGTGACCAGGACTTATGACGGCACCTTGGGCGCGACAGGCACAGGCACGGTGGGCGCGCTGGCCGGCGCGGCCGCCGGCGAGCTGGTCAATGCCGCCGGCAGCCAGGCCTTCCTGGACAAGAACGCCGGTACCGGCAACAAGACGGTGCGCGCCAGCGGCGTGACCATCAAGGACAGCGGCAATGCCGACGTGTCGGGCAACTACTACATCGCTTACGTTGACAACACCAGCAGCACCATCAACAAGGCCAACCTGAGCCTGTCGACTTCCGACGTCACCAAGACCTACGACGGCGGCCTCTCGGCGGCCGGCACGGTGGTGGTGACGGCGGGCACGGTGTTCGCGGGTGACAGTGCCACGGGCGGCAGCTTTGCCTTTACCGACAAGAATGCCGGCAACGGCAACAAGACGGTGACGACGGCCGGCGTGACGGTAGGCGATGGCGTGAACAACGCCAACTACAACGTGAGCTATGTGGACAACACCACCAGCACCATCAACCAGGCCAACCTGACGCTGTCGACCAGCAACGTGACCAAGACCTACGATGGCACGGTGGCCGCATCCGGCACAGCGACCGTGGCGGCCGGTACGCTGTTTGGCGGCGACAGCCTGACCGGCGGCAGCTTCGCCTTTACCGACAAGAATTTTGGTGTGGGCAACAAGACGGTGACCACGGCGGGCGTGACGGTGGGCGACGGCGTGAACAACGCCAACTACAACGTCATCTACGCCGACAACACCACCAGCACCATCAACAAGGCCAACCTGACGGTAACGGCCACCGGCGTGACCAGGACCTACGATGGCACGCTGAGTGCCACGGGAACAGGTTCCGTGGGCACACTGGCGGGCGCTGGTGCAGGCGAGTCGGTCAACGCCGCGGCCACGCAGGTGTTTACCGACAAGAACTTCGGTGTCGGCAACAAGACGGTGCAGGCCAGCGGCCTGACCATCAAGGACAGCGGCAACGCCGATGTGACCGGCAACTACAACGTCAGCTACGTCGATAACACCAGCAGCACCATCAACAAGGCCAACGTGACACTGTCGACCTCTGACGTCACCAAGACCTATGACGGCACGACCAGCGCAGCCGGCACGGTCACGGTGACGGCGGGCACGGTGTTCGCGGGTGACAGCGCCACGGGCGGCAGCTTCGCCTTCACCAACAAGAATGCCGGCAGCGGCAACAAGACGGTGACGACGGCGGGCGTGACGGTGGGTGATGGCGTGAACAACGCCAACTACAACGTCAGCTATGCGGACAACACCACCAGCACCATCAATCAGGCCAACCTGACGCTGACCACCAACAACGTCATCAAGACCTATGACGGCACGCTCAGTGCTGCAGGTACCGCTGCCGTGGCCAGCGGAACGGTGTTCAGCGGCGACAGCCTGAGCGGCGGTACATTCGCGTTCACCGACAAGAATGCCGGAACGGGCAACAAGACGGTGACCACGGCCGGTGTGACGGTGACCGACGGCAACGGCGGCAACAACTACAACGTCACCTACGCCGACAACACCACCAGCACCATCAACCAGGCCAACCTGACGCTGTCGACCAGCAGCGTCACCAAGACCTATGACGGCGGGCTCTCGGCCACCGGCGCGGTGGTTGTGACGGCAGGCACGGTGTTTGCGGGCGACAGCGCAACGGGCGGCGCGTTCTCTTTCCTCGACAAGAACGCCGGCAGCGGCAACAAGACAGTGGCGACCGGCGGCGTGACGGTGGGCGACGGGGTGAACAACGGCAACTACAACATCAGCTACGCCAACAACACGACGAGCACCATCAATAAAGCCAACGTGACACTGTCGACCTACGACGTCACCAAGACCTACGACGGTGGCCTGTCGGCCAGCGGAGCTGCGGTGGTAACGGCGGGCACGGTGTTCGCGGGTGACAGCGCCACGGGAGGCAGCTTCGCGTTCACCGACAAGAATGCCGGAACCGGCAACAAGACGGTGACGACCAGCGGCGTGACGGTAGGCGACGGCGTCAACAATGCCAACTACAACGTCAGCTATGCCAACAACACTACCAGCACCATCAACCAGGCCAGCCTGACGCTGTCCACCAGCAACGTCACCAAAACCTATGACGGCAACACGACGGCCGCGGGCACGACCACCGTGACGGCCGGCAGCCTGTTCGGCGGCGACAGCCTCTCGGGCGGCAGCTTTGCCTTCACCGACAAGAACACCGGCAACGGCAACAAGACAGTGCAAACCAGCGGCGTGACGGTGGGCGACGGCGTGAACAACGGCAATTACAACGTCACCTACGCCGACAACACCACCAGCACCATCAACCCCTTCGCTGTGAGCCTGTCGGGTACACGCACGTATGACGGAACGGCCAACGTGGCGGCCAGCGTTCTCAACCTCGGCCTGCTGGTGGGCAGCGAGACCCTGGGCCTCGCGGGTACGGCCACCATGGCCGACAAGAACGTGGGCGCCAACAAGACGCTGACTGTTACCGGCCTGAGCCTGACCGACGGCAGCGGGCTGGCCAGCAATTACACGTTTACCGGCGGCACGCAACAGGCCGGCATCACCCAGGCCAGCCTGACGGTGGGCACGGGCAACGTCACCAAGACTTATGACGGCAACACCACGGCGGCCGGTACGGCCACCGTGACGGCAGGCACGCTGTTCAGCGGCGATAGCCTGACGGGCGGTACGTTTGCCTTTACCGACAAGAATGCCGGCGCCGGCAACAAGACGGTGACAACCACGGGCGTGACGGTGGGCGACGGCGTGAACAACGGCAACTACAGCGTCACTTATGCCAACAACACCACCAGCACCATCAACAAGGCGGACCTGACGGTCACGGCCACCGGTGTCAACAAGGTCTATGACGGCACGACGGCCGCCACCGTGGGCTACGGCGACAACCGCGTGGCCGGCGACGTGCTGGGCATCGCGGGTTCCGCCTCCTTTGCCGACAAGAACGCCGGTAGCGGAAAAGTGGTCAGCGTCAACGGCATCAGCACCTCGGGCAGCGACGCCGGCAACTACAACTTGCTGAACACGACGACGGCGACCACGGCGGACATCACGCCCAAGGCGCTGACGGTGACGGCCAACAACGACAACAAGAACTACGATGGCAGGGCTTACAGCGGCGGCAACGGCGTGAGCTACAACGGTTTTGTGGCGGGCGATTCGCAGGCCGACATCGGCGGCGCGCTGGCCTATGGCGGCTCCTCGCAGGGCGCCGTCGCGGCGGGCAGTTACCTGATCACGCCGGGCGGGCTGAGCTCCATCTCGGGCAACTACGCGCTGGGCTTTGTCGATGGCGCGCTCAGCATCACGACCGCCAACGCCAGCACTGCCGCGCTGGGCAATGCCGCGCTGGTGGGGGCTTATGACGGCGCGCTGCAGGCGGTGGCGGGGCTGGGGGCTTCGTCGGGTGGTGGCGGTGGCGCCGCAGGTGGTGGTGGCGGGGGTGGTGGTTTCGGCGGCGGCGCCGCGGCCGATGCGCTTTCGGCTGCTGCTGCCGACGCCGGCAATAGCGACGACAAATAGGATTGTTGGGTTGGGGCCTGCTCCGGGTCTTGCTCCGGCGGAGCGCGCTCTCTTCGGTTCTCTCTGCTGAGGGTGGTTGGCCGGGGGTAGCCCGGCGGCTACTCACTTTTCTTTTGCTTCGCCAAAAGAAAAGTAAGCAAAAGAAAAGGCGACCCTGGTTGCTGCGTCCCTTCGCTTCGCTGCGGGCAACCTGCGGTGCTCGGTTCAGGCGGGGTCTCGCTA
>NZ_JBFUBU010000013.1:0-91817 GCF_056405595.1 Polaromonas sp. P1_G1 | reverse complement strand
GAGCGCAGAGACAAGCGGATCAGGGCTGGCGTTGTTTGAGCCGAAGGCGAGTTTAGCCAGACCCCGCTTGGCTCGAGCACCGCAGGTTGCCCGTAGCGAAGCGTAGGGACCCAGACTGCGGGTCGCCTTTCTTTTGCTTACTTTTCTTTGGCGAAGCAAAGAAAAGTGAGTCGCCGCCGGGCGACCCCGGCCAGCAAACCTCAGAAGAGACCGCCCGGCTGGAAAGCAAAAAGAGGCTTTCACGCAAGAACCTCCTTCTTGCGCCCAAATCTCCTACCCAATCGATCAAACCCAAGATAAATAACCGGCGTCGTAAACAGCGTAAGCATCTGGCTGACGATCAAGCCGCCAAAAATCGACAAGCCCAGCGGCTGCCGCAACTCAGCCCCCTCACCAAACCCCAGCATCAAGGGAACGGCAGCAAACAGCGCCGCCAGCGTGGTCATCAGGATGGGCCGGAATCGCAGCAGGGCCGCCTGATGGATGGCCTCTTGCGGAGACTTGCCTTCGTTGCGTTCGGCGTCGATGGCGAAGTCGATCATCATGATGGCGTTTTTCTTCACGATGCCTATCAACAAAATGATGCCGATGATGCCGATCACGCCGAGGTCTGAGCCGCTGATCATGAGCGCGAGCAGGGCGCCGACGCCGGCCGAGGGCAGGGTGGAGAGGATGGTCAGCGGGTGGATGTAGCTTTCGTACAGCACGCCCAGCACGATGTAGACGCAGATCACGGCGGCGAGGATCAGCCACAGCTGATTGGACAGCGAGGCCTGGTAGGCGCCGGCCGCGCCGAGGAAGTTCAGGGTCACGCTGCCGGGCAGGGCGATGTCTTTGGCGGCCTGGCGGATTTCGTCGACGGCACGGCCCAGCGACATGCCGGGCGCAGTGTCGAAGCCCAGCGTCGTGGCCGGGTACTGGGCAACGCGGGTTATCTGCAGCGGCGCGGGCTGCTCGCGGATGCTGGCAATGGCTGAGAGCGGCGTGGTGCTGCCGGAGCCGGTTTTCAGCTGCAGCGCGCCCAGCGACGCCGGCGTGGCGAGCGGGTCGGGCATGGCTTCGAGGATCACGCGGTACTGGTTGGTCTCGGTGAAGATGGTGGAGACGATGCGCTGGCCGAAGGCGCTGTAGAGCGCGTCGTCGATCGAGGACGTGGTGACCGACAGCCGCGAGGCGGTGTCGCGATCGACGTTGATATACGCCGATGCGCCGCTGGAGCCGGCGTCTGAGGCGACGTTGCGCACGCCGGGCAGCTGCCGCATGCGCTCGGCGAGCTTGTTGGCCCAGAGCACCACGGTGGCGTTGTCGGAGCCTTCGAGCGAGACGCGGAACTGTGTGGGGCCGGTCTCGGCGTCGATGGTCAAATCCTGCGTCGGCTGCAGGTAGAGCGTCACGCCGGCCACCTTGCCGACGCGCTCCTTGAGCCTGTCCATGGTCTCCTGCTGGCTTCCGCTGCGGCTGGATTTGAGGTTGATCAGCATGCGGCCGGTGTGCAGCATGGTGTTGTTGGCCGCGTCCACGCCGATGAAGGAGCTCAGCGTTTCGACGTCGGGGTCTTCGAGGATGGCCTTGGCGGCCGCCTGCTGCAGGCCGGCCATACGGGCGTAGGACACCGACTGTGCTGTTTCGATGCGGGCCTGCAACTGGCCGGTGTCCTGCGTCGGGAACAGGCCCTTGGGGATCAGCACATACAGCAGCACCGTGAGCAGCAGCGTGGCCAGCGCCACCAGCAGTGTGAGGCCCTGGCGCTTGAGAACCCAGGTCAGCCAGCGGTCGTAGTGGTGGATGACCTTGTCGAAAAAGCGCTGCATGGACTGGCCGAAGCGGCCGCCTTCGACCTCGCCTTCGGGGTGGCGCGTGAGCCACCTGGCCGACATCATGGGCACCAGCGTGAGCGACACCACGGCGGAGATCAGGATGGTGATAGCCAGCGTGACGGCGAATTCGCGGAACAGCCGGCCCACCACGTCGCCCATGAAGAGCAGCGGGATCAGCACGGCGATCAGCGACACCGTCAGCGAGATGATGGTGAAGCCTATCTGCGTTGCGCCCTTGAGCGCGGCGGCCATGGGCGCCTCGCCTTCCTCAATGTAGCGCGAGATGTTTTCGATCATCACGATGGCATCGTCGACCACGAAGCCGGTGGCAATCGTCAGCGCCATCAGGCTCAGGTTGTTCAGGCTGTAGCCCAGCAGGTACATCGCGCCGCAGGTGCCGATCAGCGAGATCGGCACGGCCAGGCTGGCGATCACGGTGGCGCGCAGGCTGTGCAGGAACGCAAAAATCACCAGCACCACCAGCAGCACGGCCAGCACCAGTTCGATCTCGACGTGCAGCACCGAAGCGCGTATGCCGGTGGTGCGGTCGCTCAGCACGTCGACCTTGAGCGCGGTGGGCAGGCCGGCCTGCAGCTCGGGCAGGCGCGCCTTGATGGCGTCCACCGTGGCGATCACGTTGGCGCCGGGCTGGCGCTGCACGTTGAGGATGATGGCCGGCTTCAGGCCAGACCAGGCGCCTAGCTTGATGTTCTCGGCGCTGTCGACGACCTGGGCCACGTCCGACACGCGGATGGCGCCGCCGTTGCGGTAGGCAATGATGAGGCGCTGGTAGTCGCTAGCTGCCACCAGCTGGTCGTTGGAGTTGATCGAATAGGAGCGCGTGGGGCCGTCAATGCTGCCCTTGGCGCCATTGGCATTGGCGGCGGTGATGGCGGTGCGCAGCGAATCCAGGCCCAGGCCGTAGGAGGCGAGGGCGCGCGTGTCGGCCTGTATGCGCACGGCGGGGCGCTGCCCGCCGCTCAGCGAAACCAGGCCCACGCCGTTGACCTGGCTGATCTTGAGGGCCAGGCGCGTGTTGACGATGTTCTGAACTTCGGTGAGCGGCAGCGTGTCGGAGGTGATGGCCAGCGTCAGCACCGGCGCGTCGGCCGGGTTGACCTTGGCATACACCGGGGGCGCGGGCAGGTCGGCGGGCAGCAGCGAGCCGCCGGCGTTGATGGCGGCCTGCACTTCCTGCTCGGCCACGTCCAGCGTGATGCCCAGGCCGAACTGCAGCGTGACGATGGACACGCCGGCCGCGCTGGTGGAGCTCAGGCGCTGCAAGCCGGACATCTGGCCGAACTGGCGCTCCAGGGGCGCGGTGACGGTCTGGGCCATGACCTCGGGGCTGGCGCCGGGATACAGCGTCTGCACCTGGATGGTCGGGTAGTCGACCTGGGGCAGGGCCGACAGCGGCAAAAACTTGAAGCCCACCAGGCCGGCCAGCACGATGGCCACCATCAGCAAAGAGGTGGCGACCGGGCGCAGGATAAAGGGACGTGAGGGGCTCATAAGATTACCTTCGTGCTGCGCACTGCGGTGCTATTCACCTTGGGGGCGGCCCGGCGGCTCATGCTTGGCAATCCTGGCGGCGAGCTGTCATTGCCGTTCGCCGCCCTGGCGTTTCTCCCTCATGCTGCGCCAGCGCTCCAGCGCGGCGGGGTCTCCGGCGTCCAGGGCCGCGAGGAAGCGCTGGCGGCGCTCCAGGGCCGCCGGGTCGTCCTTGACCTGGTCCAGCATGCGCTTGCGCTGCTCGGCGGTGGGGCCTTCGCTGGCGGTTGCTGCAGTTGCAGCCGGGGCGGAGGCGCCTGCCGCAGGTGCGGAAGCTGCCGGTGCGGAAGACCCGGCGCCCGGCGCGGAGGCCGCGCCGCGTTGGCGCTTGCCGCCGCCGGGGCCGCGCGCGCCACCCGCGGGCGCATCGCCGGGCAATACGATGGACGCGCCGTCCTTGAGGCGGTCGGCGCCTTCGGTGATGACGCGCTCGCCGGCTTCCAGGCCGGAGGCGATCACGACCTTGTCGACAGTGGCCTGGCCGCGCTTGACGGGGCGCAGCGACACGGTGCGTTCCTTCTCGTTCACCACATAGACATAGTCGCCGCTGCTGCCCATGCGCAGCGCCGTCACCGGCACCACGATGGCGTTGTCTATGGTGCGCACTTGCAGGCGCACGTTGACGAACTGGCTGGGATAGAGATTGAGCTGGCTGTTGTTGAAGCGGGCCTTGGCCTTCACGGTGCCGGTGGTGATGTCGACCTGGTTGTCCAGCGAGGCGAAGCTGCCGGTGTCCAGCGTGACGGCGCGCGTCCTGTCGAGCGCGGTGACCTGCATGGCGACGCCTTTGGCGGCGTTCTGCTGCAGTTCGCCGACCTGGTCCTGCGGGATCGCGAAGACCACGTCGATGGGCGTGATCTGGGTGATCAGGGCGATGCCGTTGGCGTCGCCGTTGCTCACCACGTTGCCGATGTCCACGGTGCGCAGGCCGACGCGGCCGCTCACCGGCGCGACCACGCGGGTGTAGCCGAGGTTGAGGCGGGCCGCGCCTTCGTTGGCCTTGTCGACGACGACCGTGCCTTCGAGCTGCTTGACCAGCGCGGCCTGGGTGTCGACCTCCTGGCGGGCGATGGAGTCCTGTTCCAGCAGGGTCTTGAAGCGCTGCAGCTGCACGCGCGCGCTGTCGAGCTGGGCTTCGTCGCGCTGGCGCTGGCCGCTGGCCTGCATCAGCGCCATTTCAAACTGGCGCGGGTCTATGGTCGCCAGCAGTTCGCCGGCCTTGACCATCTGGCCTTCCTTGAAGAGGACTTTTTCCATCACGCCCGTAACCTGCGGCCTGACCCTGACGGTGGCCTGCGGGGTGACGGTGCCCAGGGCGTCCAGGACGATGGGGATGTTGGCCCGCTCGGCGGTGGCCACACCGACCGTGGTGGCCGGCGCGCCGCGCCTGCCGCCCATAAAGCCGCCCGCGGCGGCGTCGGCGGAGGGGTGGGTCAGGTGCCAGGCCAGCCAGCCTATGCCGGCGAGGGCGACCAGGGCAATGATGCTGCCGATGATGGACGCGCGGCGGCTGATGCGTTTGCGGGCTGGGGTTTCGGCGCCGGGCTGCGGCGTTTCGGCTTTCGGGTCCATCGGCTGTCCTTGGGTGCCCGCCGCGCCCACCAGGAGAGGTGGAGGCAGCATTTTTTTGTGTTTGATGGGGTCTTGGCCGCTGTTGGTGCCAAGCCCTGGGGGCCTGTTCAAACAGCGCTCAGGAATTATCACTGCAAGCCCGTGGGCGCAGGTATACGGCCCGAAAGAGGCCGGTAAACGTACGGTAAAGCGGCGCCCGGCCTACACCGCGGCGGGCGTTACGCCGGGGCGGTTTTGCGGGCTACTGTTTTGATAGCGCCGCGACTTCGGCGTGGCGCGGGATGCCGTCGATAGCGCCGTGCCGCGTCACGGAGAGCGCCGCCGCCGTATTGGCCCATTGCATGGCGTCAGGCAGGGCTTCGCCGCGTGCCAGCGCGGCGGCGAGCGCGCCGGTGAAGGTGTCGCCCGCGCCTATGGTGTCGCGCACGGCCATGGGGCGGCCCGGTATCGAATGCGGCGCTTGCCCCGCCTGGTAGAGGCGGCAGCCGGCCGCGCCCAGCGTGACCAGCACGGCACGGGCGCCGCGGCTAAGCAGGCGCGCGGCGGCTTGGTCGGCCGAGCCGGCATGCGCCTCGCCGGCCAGCAAATAGAGTTCGCTCTCGTTGGGCGTCAGCACGTCCACCAGCGCGAGCAGCTCGTCGCTGAGCGGGCGCGCGGGCGCGGGATTGAGCAGGGTCAGGGCGCCGGCCGCGCGGGCCAGGCGAAAGGCTTGCAGCGTGGCCTCGGCCGGCACTTCGCAGGAGGCCATCACCACACGGCAGCCGGCCAGCAGCGCGGCCGCGGCCTGCGCGTGGCGCGCGCCCAGGCCGGTGCCGGCGCCGGGGTAGACGGCGATGCTGTTGTCGCCGTCCTCATAGACCAGGATTTGCGCGACGCCGCTGCGCTCGCCGGCGACCTGCTCGACGTGTTGGGTGGCGATACCCTCGGCCTGCCAGAGCTCCATGCCCATGCGGCCGAAGTCGTCGTCGCCGATGCGGGCGATCAGCGCCACGCGCGCGCCCTGGCGCGCGGCGGCCACCGCGGCATTGCTGCCCTTGCCGCCCGGGCTGATGCTGAAGGCGGAGRCCATCAGCGTCTCGCCGCGGGCGAGGGGTCGCGCCWCCTTGGAGATCAGGTCGGCGTTCCAGCTCGCGACGCAGACAACGTCGGCGGCTTCCGCGGCCTTGGTTGTCATTTACTTGGCTCCGTAGCCCATGGTCTGGGGTAGCCACAGAACAATTTGGGGGAAGCAGGTCATGGCCAGCAAGAGCAGCAGCAACATCACCAGGAAGGGCCAGCCTTCCTTCATCATTTCGCCGATGGGAATGCCGGTGAGCGCCTTGGTCACGAACAGCAGCATGCCGAAGGGCGGGTGGATCAGCCCGATCATCATGTTGAGCACCACCAGCACGCCGAAGTGCACCAGGTCCACGCCCAGCAGCTTGGCCGCGGGCAGCAGCATGGGCACAAAGACCAGCAGCAGCACCGAGACGTCGAGGAAACAGCCCAGCACCAGGAACATCACGTTCACCATCAGCAGAAAGCCGATCTGCGAAAAATGCATGCTGTCGACCCACAGGGCCATGGACTGCGGCACGCCTTCGGCGGTGAAGGCGTAGTTGAGCATGAAGGAGCCGGCCAGGATCATGGTGATCACGGCGCTGGCGCGCGTGGATTCCATCACCACGCCCCAGAAGCTGCGCCATGTCAGGGCCCGGAACACCAGGGCCGCGAGGATGAGCGCGTGCAGGGCGGCCACGGCGGCGGCCTCGGTCGGCGTGAAGATGCCCGAATAAATGCCGCCCAGCAGCACGATGGGCATGGACAGCGGCAGGGCGCCGCGGAAGATCAGGCCGGCCCACTCGGAACGCGGCACGGGCTCGTCGCGCGGCATGTTGCGCTTCTTGGCGATGATGGCGACCACGCCCATCATGAGCCCGGCCATCAAAAAGCCCGGCACCACGCCGCCCAGGAACAGCGCGCCCACCGAGGCGCCGGAAACCAGCGCGTAGATCACCATGGGGATCGAGGGCGGGATGATGGGGCCCAGCGTGGCGCTGGCCACCACCACGGCGCCGGCAAAGCCGCGTGTGTATTCGGGCTTCTTGAGCATCTGGCGAATCGTGACCAGCCCGGGGCCGGCCGCGTCGGCAATCGCGCTGCCGCTCATGCCCGAGAAGATCACGCTGACCAGGATGTCGACCTGCGCCAGCCCGCCGCGCATGCGGCCCACCAGGATGCGGCAGAAGTCGAAAATGCGCTCGCTGACCGTGCCCGCGTTCATGATGTTGGCGGCGAACACGAACAGCGGCACGGCCAGCAGCACGTAGCTGTTGTAGAGGCCGTTGCCGATCTGCTCGGCCACCAGGCCCACGTCCTGGCCCTTGGCCACAAGGTAGCCTATGCCGGCCGCGATCATCGAAAACCCGATGGGCATGCGCAGCAGCATGCCGCCCGCCAGCACCCCAACCAATACCCAGATACTGTGTGTCATATGCGCAATTCCGCCTCAAGACCCTTGCCGCGGATCGCGTTCCAGATCGCCCAGGCCGAGCGCAGCGCCAGGGCGGCGAGCAGCAGCACAAAAGGCATGAAGACCCACTGGAAGGACATGCCCAGCACGGGCGTTCCCTCGCGGGCCATGAAATGCACGTAGTCCCAGCAGCCCGGGATGCCCCAGGCCGCCAGGCCTCCGACCAGCAGGTTGCCGACGATGGCCATGGCCTGGCGCGCGCGGTAAGGCACGCTGTTCCAGACCAGGTCGAACACCACGTGCTCACGTTCGGGCACGACCACGGCGGCGGCCCACAGGATGACCCAGACATAGAGAATCACCGCGGCTTCATCGGTCCAGGCCAGAGGCTTGCTGAAGAAAAAGCGCGCCGTGATCTGGATCACGAAGACGATGAACAGGGTCAGGAAGAGTCCGCCGCCAATCACATTGGCGGCTTTCTGGGGCCAGCTTTTCATGGGAAGTTGTGGTGCTTGCCGCGGGATTTACTTGGTCGCGTTGATGCGCTCGAGCAGGCCCTTGGGCCAGACCTTGGCGTAATCGGAGTTCAGGTAGGTCGCCTGCACGGTCTTGCGGAAGGCGTCCACGTCGGGTGTGGTGACCTGCAGGCCTTCCTTCTTGAAGAAGTCGACCAGCTGGCCTTCTTCCTTGATGCGGTTTTCATTGTTGAAGGCGGCCGCRGCATGCGCCGCGGCCGTGACCTTGGTCTTTTGCGCCGGGCTCATGGTGTTCCAGGCCTTGTTGGAGATCGCGATGAAGATGCCRTCCACSAGGTGGCTGGTCATGACGATCTGTTTGGTCACCTCGTAGAACTTGGCGGCACGCACCGAAGGCAGGGGGTTGTCCTGGCCGTCGATGGTGCCGGTCTTCAGGCCCAGGTAGACCTCGCCGAAAGCCAGCGGCGTGGGCGTGGCGCCCMGCGCCTCGCCGAGGAACAGCCACTCCTTGGAGCCGGGCATGCGCAGCTTCACGCCCTTGAGGTCGGCCGGCACCTTGACGTTGCGGGCCTCGCGCAGGTTGACCTGGCGCGTGCCGAGGTAGACGGTGGACAGCGGGGTGACGTCCATCTTCTCCGCCACGGTCTTGAACATCTCGGTGCCTATGGGGCCGGAAAACACCTTCTGTTGGTGGTCGGGGTCGCGCACGATATAGCCGGCGGTGAAGATCGAGAACTCGGGCACCAGCTTGGCGATGTCGAAGGCCGAGATGGAGGAGAGTTCGAGGTTGCCGCGCGCCATGGCGGCGGGTTCGGTGCCCTGCTTGAACAGTGAGGCGTTCAGGTTGATCTGCACATCGAATTCGCCGGGCGCGCTTTTTTCAAGATTGTCCTTGAAGACCGTCCACATCTTGGCATGCCAGTCGTCGGGTACCGCGGGCGTTGAAACGCGCAGCACCATCTTGTTCTGGGCCTGGGCGGCGGGCAGCAGCGCGCCCATCAGCAAGGTGGCGGAGGCGGCGGCCAGCAGGCTGCGGCGAAGGGTGGACGAGAGGGAAGTCTTCATGGTTGTCTCCATTTTTTAGTCAAATCGTATGGGGGTTTCAGGCCCCGGGTCGGCATTCAGCGCTTATCCGGCACTTACGGGCGCTCATTCGGATTTTGTATCAATCCCGAAAGCGGTGACTTTTTTCTCCAGCGCCTGGTATTCGGGGCCGGTCAGGGCCACCAGCGGCGCGCGCACGCGCAGCCAGCCGGGATCGCCGCTTAACGTGGCCATGATGCCTTTGAGCGCGGGCATCGCCGAATAGCCGTTTATCAGGTCCATGAGCTTGCTCACGCGTTCGCGTTCGGCGGGCGTCGACGGCGCTTCGGGCTCGGTCACCAGGCGTTTGACGAGGCGCGGAATGAAGTTGCCGAGGCCGCTGATGGCGCCGGTGCTGCCGCGCCTGCCCATCTCGGGCAGGTCGAGTTCAAAACCGACGTAGACCGTCATGTCCTTCATGAAGGCATTGGCCAGGCCAACCGAGCGTTCGGTGTCACAGCCGCTGTCCTTGATGCCGACGATGGTGTCGGGGTACTGCTTTTTGAGCGTGGCGATCACATGGTGCGACAGCGCAACGCCGGTGACCTGGGGGATGTGGTACAGGTAGAGCTTGAAGGGCGTGCCGGCCATGCCGTCGATGACGTAGCGGTAGCTGTCAATGATGCCCTGGTCCGACACGCCCTTGAAGAAAAACGGAGGCAGCATCAGGCAGCCGTGCACGCCGGCTTTCACGGCGTGGCGCGTGAGCTCCAGCGTTTCGGGCAGGGCGGCGCAACTGGTGGAGACCATGATCTGCGCGGCGGGGATGCCGTTCTTGATGAGTTGGTCAATGGCCTCTTTGCGTTCGGCCATTGAGAACGAGGGGCCTTCGCCCGTTGTGCCGAAGGCCGTCACGCCGGGGCAGCCGCTGGCGATCAGCGACTTGCAGTGGGCGGCGAACTTGGCGTGGTCTATGTCCAGGCCGGCCGTGAGCGGCGTCAGCAGGGCGGGCCAGATACCGCGAAACGATTTTTCGGCGGCGGGAAAGGAACTCGTCATTCAGGGATCTCCAGAGACCACGGTATTTCGGACCGCGGCAGGCCGAGCACGCGGCGGTGCGCGCTCTCGATGTGATGGCCCAGGCGGTCGACCACGGCTTGTGCGTCGCGCCGCTTGAGGGCATCGATGAACCAGAGGTGCTCTTCCATCGCGGGAATCAGCACCTCCGGGGAAAGGGAGGAGGCTTCGAGCTTGATCAGGCGCACCCGAAGGCTGTTGATGCGATAGACCTCGGAGATCAGCTCGTTGCCCAGCGTGTCGATCATGAGGTCGTGCAGGCCCCAGTCCACCGTGGTGGCATCTTCGAGCAGCGCGTCGTCGATGGCTTTTTTGCGCGCGCGCCTCACGATGTTGAGGTGGGCTTGTTCGATGGCGGCCAGGTCGGTGTCGGACACCGTGGTGACGAAGCGGCTGGCGGCTTCGCGCTCCAGCAGGCCGCGCAAATGGAAAGCGTTGTTGATCAGCTTGAGGTCCACATGGGCCACCTGCAGGCCACGCTGCGGCACGGTCTTGACCAGGCCCTCGGCCTCCAGCCGCGGGATCAGTTCGCGCACCGCGCCCAGCGGCATGCCCAGCAGCTGCATCAGCTCGCGCTGCGAGACAAATTGCCCGGGGCGAATGTTGGCGTCGACGATCTGCCGCTGGAAGCTTGCATAGGCCTGCGCGCGCAGGCTGACGGGAGCGGAAGGGGAGGCCGTGCTCACGGGCTTCAGGCGTGGTCGCAGGAGATGACGCCCTTGCGCAGCAGGATGTTGCCGTACTTGCGCTGCTCGCCGGTCTGCAGGATCAGGAAGGCCGCCTGCGCGTGTTCATAAAACGCGAAACGCTCCAGCGACACCGCGGGGCGCTCGCCGGCCTGGTGCAGCACGGTGGCGAATTCGGCGACCGGCGCGGGAACCGCGGAGGCGTCGCCCACCACCTGCATGGTCCAGGCGGCATCGGGCACAAAATCGTCGAGCGGCAGCAGCCGCAGCACGGCGGCCAGCGCCTGCGGCGCGGTTGCGCCCGCCAGTTGCACCAGCCGGGCGCCGCTTTTGCGGGCCACCTGGGCGGCCGGAAAGTTAGCATCCACAATGGCCACGTCATCGCCATGGCCCATGCTGGCCAGGGCGTGCAGGGCGTCGGGCGTGAGCAGGGACGGGATGTTTTTAAGCATGGAAGGCGGAAGTAGTGGCAGCCGGGAAACCTTGGTTTTTGCAAAACATCGGGATTTCCCGCTGTTGATGACTGACATGTTAGTCATAACATGGCTAAACTTTTATCAGGACTAACCCTGAAAGAACAAAAATATGACGACGACCGTGGACATGGCCCCTGTTTTTGCCGCCTGTGAAGAAAGCGGCCTGCGGCTGGGCCTGGGCGGTGCACCCCTGGGCAACCTGTTTGCCGCCGTCAGCGACGCCGAGGCCCGGGCGGTGGTGGATGCCGCCTGGGCCGACGGCTGCCGGACCTTTGACACCGCCCCGCATTACGGCCACGGCCTGTCGGAGCGGCGCCTGGGCGACGCGCTGCGCGGCCACCCGCGGGACAGCTATGTGCTATCGAGCAAGGTCGGCCGGCTGCTGCGGCCCGATGCAAATGCGGCGCGCGCCCAGCACGGCTATGTGGACATCCTGCCCTTCAACCAAGCCTGGGATTTCAGCGCGGCCGGCACCCGCCGCAGCGTGGAGGACAGCCTGCAGCGCCTGGGCCTGCCGCGGCTGGACGTGGTCTATGTGCATGACCCGGATGTGGCCTCGCACGGCGAGCGCGCGCCCGCCGTGCTGCGGCAATTGCTCGATGAAACCCTGCCCGCGCTGCGCGAGATGAAGCACCAGGGACTGATACGCGCCATCGGCCTGGGCACCAACGACGTGGACGTGGTGCTGCAGGTGCTGCGCGAAGCCGGGCTGGACGTGCTGATGCTGGCCGGGCGCTACAGCCTGCTGGACCACAGCGCGCTGCCGGCGCTGCTGCCGCAGTGCGCGGCGCGCGGCGTGCGCATCGCGCTGGGCGGCGTGTTCAATTCGGGCATTCTGGCAACCGGCGTGCGTGGCGGCACGGCCAGCTTCAATTACGCGCCGGCCGCCCGCGAGTGGCTGGAGCGCACGGCCCGCATCGAGTCGGTGTGCGCGGCGCACGGCGTGCCGCTGCGCGCGGCGGCGCTGCAGTTTCCGCTGGCCCACCAGGCCGTCGACATCGTGATGCTGGGCGCGCGCAAGGTCGCCGAATGGGCCGACGCGGTGGCGATGATGCAGCACATAATTCCAGCGGCCTTCTGGGCGGATTTGCGCGCCCAGGGCCTTTTGCCAGCGGATGCACCCACACCATGATGAAAATTGACGCGCACTTTCACTGCTGGGAACTGGCGCGCGGCGACTACGGCTGGCTCACGCCGGCCCTGGCGCCCATCTACCGCGACGTGGCCGTGGCCGACTGGCAGGCGCAGTCGCGGCCGCACGGTGTGCGCGGCGGCGTGCTGGTGCAGGCGGCGCCCACCGAGGCGGAAACGCAGTTCCTGCTGGCCCAGGCCGACGCCAACCCGGCCGTGCTGGGCGTGGTCGGCTGGGTGGATTTCCTGGCGCCCGACGCGCCGGCCCGCATAGAGGCGCTGGCGCGGCACCCGCGCCTCAAGGGCTTGCGGCCCATGCTGCAGGACATCGCCGATCCCGAATGGATATTGCAGCCCGCGGCCGCCCCGGCCCTGCGCGCCATGGCCGGCTGCGGCCTGGTCTTCGATGCGCTGGTCAAGTCCGTGCACCTGCCGCACATCCTGACCCTGGCCGGCCGCCACCCCGAACTGCGCATGGTGATAGACCACGGCGCCAAGCCCGACATCGCGGCGGGCGAGTGGCAGCCCTGGGCCGACGCCCTCGCGCGCATCGCCACGGAGACCCAGGCCATGTGCAAGCTCTCCGGCCTGCTGACCGAAGCCGGCCCAGGCCCGGCGCCGGGCGAGGTGAGGCGCTGGTGCGAACATGTGCTGCAAAGCTTCGGCACTGATCGTGTCGTCTGGGGCAGCGACTGGCCGGTGCTGGAACTGGCCGCGCCCTACGCGCTGTGGTGGCTGGCCTCGCGGCAACTGCTGGAAGGCCTGGACGAGCAGGCCCAGGCGGCGGTGATGGGCGGCAATGCAGCAAGGCTTTATGGGCTTCACCTGCCTCAAAGAGCCGGTGTCCCTAAAATCACCTGATGACCGAACTCGCTTCTCCATCCTCCTCGTCTTCCCTGAACGTCTGCCGCGCCGACTACGCCAACCCGGATCACGCGCGCGCCTTGGTGCAACTGCTGGACAGCTACGCGCAAGACCCGGCCGGCGGCGGCAAGCCGCTCAGCGACTTCGCTAAAACCCATCTCGTCAAGGAGCTCGCCGCGCGCCCGCAGGCTTTCAGCGTGCTCGCGTTCGACGGCGACAAAGCCGTGGGACTGGTCAACTGCATCGAAGGCTTTTCGACCTTCGCCTGCCGCCCGCTGGTCAATATCCACGACGTGGCCGTGTTGCCCGGCCATCGCGGCCAGCGCATAGGTGAAAAAATGCTGGCGCTGGTCGATGAAATCTCACGCGAGCGCGGCGCTTGCAAGCTGACGCTGGAAGTGCTGCAGGGCAATGCGGGCGCGGTCAAGCTGTACGAGCGCGTGGGTTTTGCCGGCTACCAGCTGGACCCGGCCATGGGGCAGGCTCGGTTCTTTCAGAAATGGCTGGACTAAGGCCTGGCCGAAGCAAGGTCATGCAGCAGCATCAAGGCCGCAAACGCCACCAGCCCCAACGCCGCTGAAAACCACAGCGCACCCGCGCCGAAAGAATCAATCGCCAGTCCGAACAGCCAGGGCGCCGTCGCCTGCGCAAAGCGCGCCGGCACCATCAAGAGGCCCTGGCGCGCGCCGTAGTCGCGTACACCGAACAGCACCAGCGGCAGCGTGCCCTTGGCAATCGTCAGCACGCCGTTGCCGGCGCCGTGCAGCAAGGTGAAGACCGCCCCGGCCGGCACGCCGAAAAACAGGAAGGCCATCGCGCCCAGCGTGTGCAGGCTCCCGGCCACGCGCGCCGAGACCAGCGGGTGGATGTTGCGCAGCAAACCGTATTCGAGCAACCGGCCGGCCACCTGGGCGGGGCCGACCAGGCCGGCGAACACCAGCGCCGTGGCCAGCGGCACGCCGTGGGCCTGTAGCAGGCGCGGCAAATGCGAGGCCATGGCGGTGCTGATAAACCAGGTCACGGCGAACACCAGCGCGAGCAGCACGGCGGTGCGGGTGGCGCTGTGTGATGGCGTGGAGGCGGCAGCGTCAGGCGGGGCTGTATCCGCATGGGTTTCGGCGGGCGCCGGCGCGACAGGCGAAGTTGGCAGGCGCCAGTTGAGCGGCAGGCCCAGCAGCACATGCAGCGCCGCCCAGGCCAGGCAGGTGGCGCGCCAGCCCCATTCAAGCTCCAGCCAGGCCGACAGCGGCCAGCCCACGGTGCTGGCAAAACCGGCGAACAAGGTGATGCCGGTGATGGCGCCGCGTGCGTCCTTGCCGTACAGGTGCACCAGCGCGGCAAAACCCGCTTCATAGAGGCCGGCGGCCATGGCCACGCCCAGGATCACCCAGCCGGCAAACAGGCCCACCGGCCCCTGCGCCAGCGCAAGCATCACCAGGCCGGCGGCAAACACGAGGCTGTTGGCGGCCAGCACCGGCCGGCCGCCGTTTCGGTCTATGGCCTTGCCCGCGGCCGGCCCGAGCAGCGCGGACACCACCAGCGCGGCCGAAAAAGCGGCAAACACCGTGGGCGTGCTGACGCCCAGGTCGCGCGCCATGGGCACGGCGAGGATGGCGGGCAGGTAGTAGCTGGAGGCCCAGGCCAGCGTCTGGGCAATGCCCAGCTGGGCGATGGTGGCGGTGCGGCTTGAAACGGTCACGGTCGCAAGCGTAGCAAAGCTTTAGCCCTTGTCGCTCGCGGCCTGCGGCCCGCCCAAGGCGCGGTGCAGCGCCACGCCCGCGAGTGCGCCCACAGCTTGTGCCGCCACAAAGCCCGCCGCGCTGGCCGGCGCGATACCGGCAAAGCTGTCCGACAGCATGCGGCCCAGCACGGCCGCCGGATTGGCGAAGGAGGTGCTGGCGGTGAACCAGTAGGCCGCGCCAATGTAGCAGGCGACCATGGCCGGGGCCTTGGCCGCGGGCGCGCGCAGCACGACAAGGATCAGCCCGGCGGTCGCGACGGCCTCGGCCAGCCACTGGCCGCTTCCGCTGCGGATCTTGTGGCTGAACTGCAGCAGGCTCAGGTCAAACATCGCGTGGGCCAGCCAGGCGCCGGCCACCGCGCCCAGCAACTGGCTGGCGATGAAAAGCAGGGTTCTTCGCGTGCGCTTGCCGGAGGCCTTGGTTTGAGACCCGAGAACCAGGGTCACCAGCGGATTGAAGTGCGCGCCGCTGACCGGGCCCAGCAGTTCGATCAGGACATACAGCGCGAACGCCGTGGCCAGCGTGTTGGCCAGCAGGGCCACACCCATATTGCCGGCGGAGAGGCGCTCGGCCATGATGCCCGAGCCTATGACGGCGCAGAGCAGGGCGGCTGTGCCCACGAACTCCGCGAGCGCCTGGCGCGCCAGCGGTGGCACGCCAGGGCTTGCGTCGCGGCTGGTCGTGGCGGGGTTCAACAGCACGCCGGGGCCGCGCGCGATGCCTTGCCGTCCGCCGCGGCGCAGCAGGCCGAGGCGTTTGCGGGCTTCGCCTCGCTGAACACCGGGATGCTGCCCAGCGTGTGGAACTGTTCCCAGGCGATGCCTTGCGGGTCTGTGAGCCAGTATTTGTCGCTGCGGGCGTAGCAGCAGGTCGTGGAGCCTTCGTCRAGCAGGGTCATGTCGGCGCGGGTCGCATTGGCCTTCAGGGCTTCCAGCTCTTCGACCTGGTCGACCTGTATGCCCAGGTGGTCGACGCCGGGCGCGTCACCGCGCGTGGAGATGGCGAAGTTGACCGGCGGGTCGCTCAGCATCCATTTGGCGTAGTCGGCTTCGGTGCGCGCGGGCTGCTGGTCGAACATGGCTGAATAAAAGGCGATGTTTTTTTCGAGGTCTTTGACATGGACGTGGACATGGAAGCGTTTCATGGGGCTCTCCTGGGGTGGTGGTGAGGGGGGATTAGCAGGTGGCGCAACCGGCCTTGGGATCGACTTCGCAGGCGCCGCCTTCGCAGCAGTGCTCGGTCAGATAGCCCAGCAAGGCGTTCATCTGGCTGAAATTCGCGCGGTAGATCAGGTTGCGGCCGCGCGCCTCGCTGCCGGCCAGGCCTGCGTTGGAGAGTTCCTTGAGGTGGAAAGACAGCGCGCTGGGCGCGATGCCCAGTTGTTCGGCGATGGCGCCCGGTGTCAGTCCCTCGGGGCCGGCGACCACCAGGGCGCGAAAAGCGCGCAGGCGCTGGGCCTGGGCCAGGGCGGCCAGTGCCTTGACGGCGGCGCCTTCATCGAGGGTGGTAGCTGGCAGAGTTTGCATTAAAGATTCCATAGTTCAAATATAATTGAATTATTGAATTGATGCAAACTACGCCCTTCAAATCGCCTTCACCAGGAGCTAAAACGCATGCCATCCGCCCCCCAGGTCACGATCTTCCACAACCCTCAATGCGGCACCTCGCGCAATGTGCTGGCGCTGATACGCAACACCGGCATAGAGCCGGAGGTTATTGAATACCTCAAGACACCGCCCACGCGCGAAAAGCTGCGGGAACTGATTGCGCAGATGGGCGTGCCGGTCCGTGATGTGGTGCGGCAAAAAGAGGCCGTCTACCAGGAACTCGGCCTGGACGGGCAGGGTGATGACACACTGCTGGATGCCATGCTGGCCCACCCCGTCCTGATCAACCGGCCCATCGTGGTGACGCCGCTGGCCACACGCCTGTGCCGTCCTTCGGAAGCCGTGCTCGACATCCTGCCGCTGCCGCAGCGCGGCGCCTTCAGCAAGGAAGACGGCGAGCAGGTCATCAATGAGCGCGGAGAGCGCATCACGCGGGCTTAGTCCCGCCCGGCATTGCCCTGACCAAGCGCGCAGACCCCGCGCGCTGTTGTTCCCCCTACGGATTTCCCTTCCGTTTCCTTCCCGGCCTGTGGCTTTCCAGCCACTTCTCCAGGCCTGCCGCGGCGTGTCACACAACTGCCATTGAACTGACACGAACGCGTCACCCCCCGCTCCCAGAATCTCGTCATGACCAGCATGACTGAGCACCCGATGGGACTCCACTCACAGACACATGACAGGCAGGACGCCGGCGCGGCCCGCGGCCTGGGCGCCGGCATCCAGGATTTGAACAAGCAGTGCCTGCGCATCCTGCGCTGCACGGCCAAGGCCCTGGCCAACAGTCCCGGCGGCCTGCGCTTCAAGGCCGGCACCCGGCCTTGGCTGGAAGGTTTGTCGAACGCGCGGCCGGCGCTGATGGCCGGGCTGGGGCGGCGCGGCAAGGCGGTTTCGCTGGCCGCTGCTGATTGAGTGTCGAAGCCCCTTGATGGGGCTTTTTTACAGGCGGAAAAAAACCGCGGGTCCGAATGAGTAAGTGAGTTAGTGAGTTAGTGAGTGAGTGAGCTTGCTGAAGCTGGTCAAAACCGAAGTTGTCGAGACACAGGAAACAAGGAGTTAGCCATGAAAGAACTGCCCAATCCCACCTTTGCATTGTCGCCAGTCGCAATGCCACGGGGGTCACTTCATCAAAGCGGTCATGCTGTCGGTCCAGCCGTTGTTCAAAGGGCTCCCGTGGGGAAAATCTCGGTCAGCTGGGCCCGGCACCAGGACGAGGTCCGGCAGGCGCAACGCCTGAGGTACCAGGTCTTCGCGCTCGAGATGGGCGCCACGCTGTCCAAGACGCTGCCCGGCCACGACGTGGACCTGTTTGACGACTACTGCGAACACCTGCTGGTGCGCGACGCCGACAGCCAGGAAGTCATAGGCACCTACCGCGTGCTCACGCCCACCCAGGCCAAGCGCGTGGGCAGCACCTACAGCGACACCGAATTCGACCTGACGCGGCTGCGCGCGCTGCGCGAGCGCATGGTCGAGCTGGGCCGCAGCTGCGTGCATGCCGACCACCGCCACGGCGGCGTCATCCTGGCGCTGTGGGGCGCGCTGGCCGAATTCATGTCGCGCAACCAGCTGGACACCATGATCGGCTGCGCCAGCATCCCCATGCAGCACAACGGCGTGTCCAACGGCCACGCGGCCGCCAGCATCTGGCGCCAGGTGCGCGAGACGCACCTGGCCGCCATCGAGTACCGCGTCACGCCGCGCCTGGCCCTGCCCGTGGAAAAGCTCGACGACACGCTGGACGTGGAGCCGCCCGCGCTGATCAAGGGCTATTTGCGCCTGGGCGCCAAGGTGCTGGGCGCGCCGGCCTGGGACCCTGATTTCAACTCGGCCGATCTGCCCATGATGATGCGCATCGCGGACCTGCCGCCGCGCTACCTCAAGCATTTCTCCGGCAAACCGGTGCCGGGCAACGCCACGGAGGCCTGATGCGAAGCATGTTTGACGCCATGGGGGCGCTGGGCAACGGATTCGGCGGGGGCGGTGACGACCACGACGATGACGACTCGCTGCGCAAGCGCTACCGCACCATCTTCATCTCCGACATCCACCTGGGCACGCCCGGTTGCCAGGCGGCGGCCCTGCTGGATTTCCTGAAGGCCCACCCCAGTGACAACCTCTACCTGGTGGGCGACATCGTGGACGGCTGGCAGCTGCGCCGCCGCTGGTACTGGCCGCAGTCGCACAACGACGTGGTGCAAAAGCTGCTGCGCCGCGCCCGCAAGGGCTGCCGCATCATCTACGTGCCCGGCAACCACGATGAGTTTGCGCGTGAATTTATCGGCAACCAGTTCGGCGGCATCGAGGTCATCGATGAAGCCGTGCACACCACCGCCGACGGACGCCAGTTGTGGATCATCCACGGCGACTACTTCGACGCGGTGGTGCAGTGCGCCAAGTGGCTCGCCTACGTGGGCGACAACCTTTATGAATTCACGCTCAAACTCAACCGCCACCTGAACAGCCTGCGCGGCCGCATGGGGCTGCCCTACTGGTCGCTGTCGGCCTACCTGAAACAAAAGGTCAAGAGCGCGCTCAATTACGTCACCGACTTCGAGGTGGCGGTCGCCAACGAGGCGCGCCGGCGCGGCCACCAGGGCGTGGTCTGCGGCCACATTCACCGTGCCGAGATGCGTGACATCAACGGCGTGCTGTACTGCAACGACGGTGACTGGGTGGAAAGCCGCACCGCGCTGGTCGAAAATTTCGACGGCACGCTGGAGCTGGTGCACTGGGCACCGGCCCACGAGACCCAGGGCCGCGGCCACGCAGCTTCCACGGTGGTCGCATGAGGATCGCCCTGGTCACCGACGCCTGGCAGCCGCAGGTCAACGGCGTCGTCACCACGCTGGTGGAACTGGTGCGCGAGCTCGCGGAGCTGGGCCACCAGGTGGAGGTGATACACCCGAATCTCTTCAAGACACGGCCTTGCCCGGGTTATGCCGGCATAGACCTGGCGGTGCGCCCCAAGCGGGGGCTGACCGAAAAGCTGGACGCCTTCCAGCCCGAAGCCATCCATATCGCCACCGAGGGCCCGCTGGGCTGGGCGGCGCGCGGCTACTGCCTCAAGCGCGGCCTGCGTTTCACCACGGCCTTCCACACCAAATTCCCCGAGATCCTGCATGCGGCGCTCAAAATCCCGCTGTCCTGGGGTTATGCGCTGTTCCGCCATTTCCACAGACCTTCGTCGGGCGTGATGGTGCCCACCCAGGGCGTGCTGCGCATGCTGGAAGAACGCGGCTTCAAGAACCTGCGCGGCTGGACGCACGGCGTGGACACCGAACTCTTCAGCTTCGAGCCGCAGCCGCGCCTGCACCCGCCCATGGGAACCTTGCTGCGCCCGGTGTCGCTGTTTGTGGGCCGGGTGTCCTACGAAAAAAACATCGAATCTTTCCTCAAGCTGGACATTCCGGGCACCAAGGTGGTGTGCGGCGTCGGCCCGCTCGAAGAGTCGCTCAAGCAGCGCTATCCCCAGGTCCGCTGGATGGGTGTGCTGGCCCGCGACGAACTGGCCAAGGTCTATGCTGCGGCCGACGTCTTTGTGTTCCCCAGCCGTTCGGAAACCTTTGGCCTGGTGATGCTGGAAGCCATGGCCGCCGGCACGCCGGTGGCGGCTTATCCGGTCGACGGCCCGCTGGAAGTGCTGGGAAAAGCCGACGGAAGCTGTCACGGCGGTGTCATGAACGAAGATTTGCAACAGGCTTGTTACGGTGCGCTGGCCGTACCGCGCCACGAGGCGCGCCAGCGCGCATTGGACTTCAGCTGGGGCCATGCGGCGCAATTGTTCGAGTCTTTCCTGGTAATTGCGGGCAAAAACAGCGCTCAGCTCAACCCCGACACCAGCAAGGGCAGTACTTGCCAGCCTTTTCAGGCCGGTGCACCATCAGTCAAAAGTACTGTCACGCCACTGTCATGAAAGAAGTCAACACTGTGACTTACGTTTAATGACATGTAACCACCTTGTTGATGCCCACTTCACCCGCCTCGGTGGCCGCTGCCGCGCCAAGCGTCCAGTTCCTGGATCGCGACCACAGCATTCTTGCTTTCAATGAGCGGGTGCTGGACTGGGCCAAGCGCCCCGACGTGCCGCTGCTGGAGCGGCTGCGGTTTCTGTGCATTGTTTCTTCCAACCTCGACGAGTTTTTTGAAGTCCGCACCGCGCCCCACCTGACGGCGGCGCAGGCCGGTGAGCAAAAAGCACCTTATTCGGTGCAATCCTTCAAGGCCTTGTCGGCCGCCGCGCATGACATGGTGGCGCGCCAGTACTCCCTCTACAACGACGACCTGCTGCCGGCCTTTGAGCGCCAGGGCATACGAGTGGTCTCGCACGGCGAGCGCAACCCGGCCCAGCGGCGCTGGGTGAAGGAGTATTTCGAGCGGGAAGTGCGGCCGCTGCTGATCCCGGTCGGGCTGGACCCGTCGCATCCGTTCCCGCAGGTGGCCAACAAGTCGCTCAACTTCATCGTGCGGCTGGGCGGCCACGACGCTTTCGGCCGCGAGAACGACATCGCCATCGTCAAGGTGCCGCGGGTGTTGCCGCGGCTGATCCACATGCCGACGCGCGGCCACCACAAGGAGGACCGGCTGTTCGTGTCGCTCTCCAGCGTGATACGCGCGCACCTGGCAGAGCTCTTTCCCGGCCGCGAGGTCGGCCAGTTTTCGCAGTTCCGCGTCACCCGCCATTCCGACCTGGCGGTGGACGAGGACGACGTCAAGAACCTGCGCACCGCCCTGCGCCAGGGTCTGGAGCAGCGCCACTACGGCCAGGCCGTGCGCCTGGAGGTGTCGGCGGGCTGCTCGGAATACCTGGCCAACTTCCTGCTGAAGCAGTTCAACCTGCCGACGCTGTCGTTGTATCGCGTGCATGGCCCGGTGAACCTGGTGCGGCTGACGCAGCTGGTGGACCTGGTCAACGACCCCAAGCTGCTGTTCCCCAGCTACCGCCCCTGCTACCCGACGCAGTTGTTGCCCGGCCAGTCTTTCTTCGAGCGGCTCAAGCAGGGCGACGTGTCCATCCACCAGCCTTTCGAGAGCTTTGAGGGTGTGCTTGCCTTCCTGCGCGAGGCCGTCAACGACCCGCAGGTGCTGGCGATCAAACAGACGATTTACCGCACCGGCGCCGATTCGGAACTCATGGTGCTGCTGCGCGAAGCCGTGCGGCGCGGCAAGGAAGTGACCGTGGTGGTGGAGCTCAAGGCGCGCTTTGACGAAGAGGCCAACATCAACTGGGCGGAGATGCTGGAGTCGATTGGCGCGCAGGTGGTCTACGGCGTGGTGGGCCTGAAGACCCACGCCAAGATGCTGCTGGTGACGCGCCGCGAAGGCAAGCACCTGGTGCGCTATGCCCATTTGTCGACCGGCAATTACAACCCGCGCACGGCGCGCCTCTACACCGACCTGAGCTACCTGACGGCCGACCCGCTGACGACTGCGGACATCGACAACGTCTTTGTGCACCTGGCCAGCCAGAGCCGGCTGCCCAAGCTGCACCACCTGCTGCTGGCTCCGTTCCAGCTGCACCACAAGCTGATCGCAAAAATCGACGCGCTCGGCGAAGCCGCTTTGCAGGGCAAGGACACGCGCCTGGTCGCCAAGATGAACGCGCTGACCGACGAGGACCTGATGCTGGCGCTGGTGAGGGCAGGGCAGCGCGGCGTGAAGATCGACCTGATCGTGCGCGGCGCCTGCATGCTGCCGGCGCAGGTCCTGGGCGTGACAGACAACATCCGCGTGCGCTCCATCATCGGCCGCTTTCTCGAACATTCGCGCGTGTTCTACTTCCGCTGCGCGGAGGAGGAAACGCTGCTGCTCTCCAGCGCCGACTGGATGAACCGCAACATGCTGCGCCGGGTGGAGCTGGCCTGGCCGGTGACCGACCCGGTGCTGCGACGGCGCATCATCGACGAATGCCTGGTGGCCTACCTGCACGACGGGCGCGACGCCTGGGACCTGCAGCCCGACGGCAGCTACCTGCGCGTGAACCCGCAGGGCGACCTGCCGCGCCACGGGGCGCAGGCGGCCCTGATGGCCCGCTACACCGCCCCCCAACACCAGGACAAATGACATGGACCTCATCTTGTGGCGTCATGCGGAAGCGGAAGACTGGCCAGAAGGTGATCCACAGGCAGGCAGCGACCTCGAGCGCTCGCTCACTGCCCGCGGCGAGAAGCAGGCGGCCCGCATGGCCAACTGGCTGGACCGCCAGCTGCCCGAAGGTGCGCGCATCTTCGTGAGCCCGGCGCGCCGCTGCGAGCAGACGGCGCTGGCGCTGGGGCGCAAATACAAGATCAGGAACGAACTGGCCCCCGATGCCACGGCCGCGCAGTTGCTGGAACTGGTGCAATGGCCCCTGGCCAAGTCGCCCATCCTGGTGGTGGGCCACCAGCCCATCCTCGGCGAAACCATCGCGCAGCTGCTGGGCCTGCAGGCCAGCGATTGCCCCGTCAAGAAGGGCGCGCTCTGGTGGCTGCGCAGCCGCGACCGCGAGGGGCACAACCAGACCGTGGTGGTGACGGTGCAGTCGCCGGAAGTGCTCTGAGCTTGTGCGGTGTGGCACGGCCGCGATGCGGGGCCGTATGGGAAGGGATAATCGCCTGAATGCCGCTCTCGCCGAACACCTGCCTTATGTGGCCCAAATCGCCGCCCCCGTCATTTTTGCACTTCATGTCGCAGGCGCCCAAACCTGAGCTTGCATTTGAATGGACCTGGCTATGCCAGCTCTTCGGTCAACCTTAAGGCCAGTTTTTCCGTGGATGCAGATGAACTGTTAAGAGAGATCGAACTCGCATTCAACGGCGTTGTGCGACCTGCAACTTCTCTGCGTCAATTTTTCCTGACTGATCGGTATGGCATGTCTCGAGAGATCACCCATCAGGAGTGGACACAGGCGGGAAGGGATAGAGTCGATTTCAAGTGGCAGGATATTCCTGAAACTGAAATTCAGGCATGCGGGTGTTTGCTCGCACATATGCAAGCCGAGGATTTTCAGTACTACCTTCCTGCGTACATCCGCCATGCGATCAAACACGTCGACAGACCGATCTGGGAGACGGATATTATCGGGAGCGTCGTATTCTCACTGAGTCCGAGCGCCAAAGATCCGGCTGGCTACGTCTATCAGGTTGAGCAGCTTGCGTTGCTTGACAGCAGCCAGAGGTGCGCAATAGTTCAGTTTCTCTATTTTGTTTCGACCAAGGCAGGCTACGTGCAACGGCCGGATGCAGCAAAAGCCCTTGAAAGCTACTGGAACCACAATGTGGGTACTTAACATGTTGATCGACGCGGGCCCTCATCTGTATAAGGCAGCTCCCCGCAATTCTTATGTCCCGGTCATTGCTTACGTTAGCAGCCTATGAACCTAACACTCGTGCTCGTCTATGGAGCGTTGATCTTTCTCGCTACGGTTGTCGCATCCATTCCGTTCGGTTTCGTTCAGGGGTTTACCAAGGCAAGAGGAGCACCCCTAACCGACAGGACATTGGCATTGCTAAAGTTTCCTGAGTACGTTGTGGAAGCTGTAGCCGTGATCTTGGTCATTGCGAATTTAGGTGCACGGCAACCGGAAGAACTGCTTCTCCATGCCGTTTTGGCTGCCTTGATCTCGTTCTTCATCACTTTCGTTGTTGAAGTTCGAAGCCGGCTTATGCCGCTTAGGGAATTTTGGCTCCGCACCGTTATCGGGCTCGGTGTATGCGTTCCGATCGGCCTATTCATTGGCTCTGGCACAAATGCAGGCGCTTAATCGCTCGATTGGCCTCTCCATTTTTGGCGGGTTCACTGTGTCGCTAGATTTATTTTCTCAGGCATAGCACCTTAGTCGGCACGGCCCCACCATGATCGTTTCCCACCGAAAACCCCAAGTTTGCATACTCGGCAGCGCCGAGCCCGGTTCCCGCGCCTACGAACTCGCCGGCCAGGCCGGCGAGGCGCTGGCCAAACTGGCCATCACCGTTGTGAGCGGATGCGGCAGCCCCGCCACTCGGGTTGCCGCAGAGCGTGCGATTCAGGCCAACGGCCTGGTGCTCAGCATCGTGCCTCCAGATGAGATGCCCGGGCCGGAGTGGCCCGCCACGGTGGTGCTGCCCTGTGGCATGGGCGATGCCCGCAATCTGCTGATGGCCCTGGCCGGCGATGCCTGCATCGTCATCGGTGGCCGCGCAGGCACCAAATCCGAGGTTCACCTGGCCTGGCTGCACAAGCGGCCCCTGCTTCCGCTGGTCGGCTGCGGCGGGTGGTCTGATGAACTACCGTCCAACCCTCCCGACGAGCGGGCGAATTCCCCGATCCTGCCGTGGAGCACCGTCGCTGAACTGCAGGAAAATCTGCGCAGTCTTGGATTGGTCAAAAGTTCGGCTTGACTTGGGGAACTGCTCCGGCAAACGGGAGGGCCGGCTGCATGGGAGCATTGCGGGTTGCATGAAATTTTTATGACTGCATGGATTTGCAGTACATTGCTTTGAAATTCAGCGTGCAAGCGGCTTACGGGAGGGGGGATGTTCGGATCAGTTTGCAACCGTCAGGTTTTTCCGTGTGCATTGCGCATGACGCTTGGGCGCCTCTTCACCCTCACGCTTCCCGTTCTCGCGACCGCGGCAATGGCTGCACCACCTGCAAGTCATTGCACCGCAAGCGAAGATACTCTCTTCACTTGCCGTATGCGGAGTAAAGCGCTCTCATTCTGTGCCGCGAAATCAAGTGGCACCGTCGCGCCCGCCTGGATTCAATACCGCTTCGGACGAGTCGGCGCTGTGGAGCTTGTATACCCGGCTGAGAAAGCATCTCCCGTCGGTCATTTTCGGTACTCGACGGAGCGCGGTGGCCGTTGGGTCGTCGCAGTCGTACAGTTCTCAAGCAATGATTTTTCCTATGTGCTGAACGCGTATGGGAACAGCAACATCCCGGAGTCCGATGCGTCTTTGCTGGTTGTTCGACCGGATGGATCGCGGAAGGTATTGCAGTGCGCGGACCCAGGGCTGTATGCAGCCGCCGGCTTGTCGCCGTTCGAGAGATTTCGCCTGCCTGAGGTGGAGAAGGAATTCAGGAGGTAGTGCCAATGCGATATAAGCCGTCAATTGATGCGGACCCACAACAGCAGAAGGCGACTTCGCCTCAAATTTTGATGCTCCGGTCATCTTCACGTTAGGTAGCGGGAATGTCATCGCAAGAGCCATCCATCACGGTGAGCCGCATGCTGACTGAGCTATGCGAACGCCTGGGGTACTGTGATGCGCTCCGTCAACCCTCACGCGTCGAGGCGCAGATCCAAAACGGTGCAGACGCAGTAGTTGAGGCTGTGCTCGAACTCGAAAGGCTCAATCCCGAATGCGAGAAGTATCAACACGCCGCGGTCAAAAGAGTCGTGGAACGTCATCTCCGTGAGGCCAATATTCCTATCTAACAACTCGTTCGAGCGAACCGTGGAACATTGCGGGCTTTGCAGCGGTTGTATGCCCAGGTTGGATTGCAGCCGCCAGCTTCCGTCGTAGGTTTGGCGGCATACATTGCATCAGGCGTTTACAGAGGTCCATTACAAGGGGAAATGACAGTGGGTCTAGCTTTTTTGCCATGGGAGCGACTTCCCGCATTTTTGTTGGGGCCACTATGCTTGCTGTTCAACGGAGGGCTCCTCTTCGCCTACAGTGACAGGACGATCTGGAGCGTGTCTCTTGAGATTGGAGGGCTCTGCTTCGGAGCGTGGCTCATTTGGTATCGATATACCAAAGGAGTCGAACCTCTTTGGACGGAGGAGCAACGGGCCACCGCCGAGAAGAGAAGAAAAAACAGGAGTTGAACGCGCGATGCGAACGAACAAGCTTGTACCGCTTTCCCTCTTGCGGAACAGATGCCAATAGGAGCTCTCATGCCAGAGCAAAAGCTTGATGGTGGTTGCCAATGCGGAGCAGTCCGCTACCGCATCTCAGGGAATCCGGTGATGGCTGCACTCTGCCACTGCACCATGTGCCGGCGAGCCAATGCGGCGCCGGCAGTCGCCTGGGCAATGTATGAGCTCTCCCAGGTCTCGTTTCTCGCGACGCCACCCACGATCTATGAATCATCGCCGGGTGCAAAGCGCGGTTTCTGCTCTCACTGCGGGACGCAGATCTGCTTCACGGCAGAGTACATCCCGGGGCTTATCGACCTGACGATCGGCAGCCTCGATGAACCAAGCCTGGTTCCTCCCACTTTTCACTACTGGGAGTCCAAGCGCTTGCCCTGGCTTCACGTCGCTGACCAATTACCTGCCTATCCTGAGTTTCCTCCCCAATGAGCAGGCGCTAATCAGAATGACGTCAGCCACAACATGAAGATCGGTCAAGCCATCATTCGCACGGTCCTATGGCTCTCGGGTGCAGGTGCGCTAGCCTTGATTGCCGTAGCCGGCTATTACGCCAACGAAGTCAGGGCTGCGCGAGTTGCGACGCCGTCGCTGGTTTCCGAAACCTGGAAACGCTTTGGGACCCAGCTGAAACTCACTGACTTGTCCAAGGATAGGCAAGCCATGTTGTTGGCGATCGAGGATCCGGCGTTTATTCGGCATCACGGTGTCGATCTTGAAACTCCCGGCGCAGGAATGACGACCATTACCCAAGGTTTGGTCAAGCTCATTTTTTTTCCCAACGGGTTCAAGCGAGGCATCGCCAAAGTTCGCCAAACGCTGATTGCGCAATACGCCTTGGATTCGCTGGTTTCCAAGAACGATCAATTGCAACTGTTCCTGAATATCTGTTACCTGGGCAGCAAGAATGGTCAGCCTGTTCATGGTTATGCGGCCGCCGCGCAGGCATATTTCGGCAAAAACTTTGCGGAACTCACCGACGAAGAGTTCCTGTCGCTCGTGGCAATGCACATAGCTCCCGATAACCTGAAACCTGGGACGCTTGAAAACACGCAACGCGTCCAACGCATTCACGCATACCTCTTCGGCAAGTATCAGCCCGCGAGCTTGCTGGATGTTGATTACGACGGAAAGCAACACGGAACACTGGCAGAAGAGGCCCTCATGTCATTCTTGCGGCTTATTACTGACGCAAGGCCAGAAAAACGCTAGCGACAAACGCCTGACATACCGCGCACCCGATCTCTCAATCGAGAGGGCGTTCCGGGGTAAGCCAGGTCACACCTCTTTTCTCTTCCCCTCTAAAGCCTTAGACCGCATGATTCCCTTGCCTCGATAGCTGCACATCTCGACTGAGGGCGTCGCTGTACATTTGGTGCACTGGCCCTGCTTCAATTTCTTGCGACGTGGCGCGACACATCCGCCCATTTCGTTTTCCGTTCCCCGTTCCCCGTTCTGCGCACTCCGGCAGCCGGTTACCTTCACCCTTAGGCCTCAATAGGCGGAGTTACATGAGAAACGATATTCGACAGGTTCTAACGCTCGCAGTCCTTGTCTGTGCACTGGGCAATGCGTCTGGCCAGCCTGCGGCCGCTGCAAATACGGCCCAAAAGTCAAACCAGTTCGTGGTTCAAGCCGAGGCCGCCTACAAAGGCATGCTCGAAGCGGAACGGGCTGGAAACCTCGCGTCCTATCGAAAGGTCAGGTCAAAGGCCGCTGTGAACGAGACCCTTGGGAACCTGCGTAAAGCCGGAACTCCCGAGAGCGAGGCCGGCGCCGCGTTGCAGCGGGTATCGAAGTACTCGACGAGCCTGGACGGCTTTGATTTTGTGAAGGCCGAAGGGCGGGCAAACGTCGGGCGGATCTTCTATCAAAAGCGCTGGAAGTCCAATGGTGAAGAAATGGTCGACTTCTTTGGCTACCTGGTGCGGCTCGAGGACAACGCGTGGAAAGTTGATTGTGTTGTGAATTCAACTGGAACAAAGCTCGGCATGGGCAAGTCGCGCCAGATTGAAGAACGAACCATTGATGAAGTCGCCGAGCATCCATGCTTGAAGATGAACTGAGGCCTGACCCTTCCCAAATGGACTTCCCTCAAGGGCACGGAGCCGACCGATGAATTGGGTGGATGAAGGCGCTTCGTTCAGCCTGGCCGCCGGCCGTCTCAAGCCTTAAAGCGCATCAAGCTCAATGGATCTCGATGGAGTACTCTCGCTCATTCTTCTTGTCTTGCATTGGCGCGTCATGCTGTGCCTTGTTGGCAGTAGTGCGCTGGCAATTGTCCTGGTGCATCTGTTTCCCTGGCTGAGTGCCCTGCAGGGCATCGTCCTGGCCATACTTGGTCTTGTTGCCGGCCTGATCTGGGAAGCGCAGGCAACTACGCCGGAACCGGTGAACGCCCAGAACCCCCCTGAAACCACCACCGGCGTCGCTTGCGCGAGTGCGCTCATCGCCGGCGCCATGTGGGGAGTCTCCAGCGCAAGCTCGATGCATTCCTTTCTTGCTGGCGCGGTGATTTTCATCTCAGTCGCGTGGGGGTGGGTCTGGTACGCGGGTGTTGCCCAGCCTTCGGTGGCCAAGGATCGGGTTTATCTCTGCATTATTCTTGCGGCATTCGCGTTTCCCATCGCGGCAGCGCTTGCTCACAATGCATTCCAAGCTTGAATCAAGCACAACAAGAAAGAATTCGCCATGCGTTACACCATCATCCTGTCAACACTGCTTCTTTGCTCCGCCTGCAGCGAAACATCGTCGCAACCTGCGGCCGTCATTCCGCCCGCAGCGCAAGCCGGCACACCCGCTTTGCCCGACACAAAAGAGGCCACGCAAGCACTGCTCGAGATGCTGGATATGAAAGAGTACAAAAATGCCGAAGTCAAGCTGGGCACCTGCATTCCCGCTGTTGATGCCAAGCACCCAGGGCAAGTCGCTTGMACGGTGGCCTTGAAGATAGGTGCAGGAAGTTCGGAAACCCAAGCCGACTTTTACCGCCGTAGTGGCAAATGGGTGGCCCAGCCGAGCAGTTCGCAGGATAAGCTGCCATTTCCAGATCCCAAGCTTTGAACGCTATGCCTGCAAATTGTTCAACGCCGGCAATTCGCCTGGCGTTGAATCGCAGCTTTTTCACGCTTCTCATCTCGAGCCTTGGAACACCATGAAAGCCGCACTTTTTATCGTCATCGGATATTTGCTGGCGAGCTTGCTTGCTGCCGCTTTGTCGCTGGTGTTGCAGCCGCCGCACGCGCATTTCCCGGTGCTGGTTGCGCTCGCGTTCTTTCCTCTATACCCGCCGCGGTGGGTGGGCATGGTATTTGACGGGACGGCGACCTCCGTGGAGGCAATGGCACTCGCGCTGTTTGTCTTGCTGATGGGGACCAGTGTCTACCTGGCGCTCAAAACCCGGCGGAAGGCGGCCCGGTGAGCAACCCAGCACCCGCAAGGATGCTGGAAGTTGCCTCTATGTAGCTTAGCTGCCCAGCGTAGGCCGGCCGGTCTTGATCGCGGGAACCTGCTCCAGCGCGGTCAGGAAAGCAGCATCGGAAATACCGGCCAGCAGCTTGATGCCGGCGCGCAGCAGCTCGCTTTTCTTCGCGGGGCGGGTCAGTCTGGCGGCGCGCTGCTTGAGGTCGTCGAGCACCACATATTCGGCCTTGGGAATGGTGAAGCTGTCGCGCACCAGCTTGGGCTTTTTGGTTTTCTCTGGTTTCGCGGCCTTCACGGGCTTGGCGCTTGCCTGCGGCTTGGCGGCTGGCTTTTTAGCGCCGGCTTTTTTCAGCGGGGCTTTCTTGGCCGCGCCTTTGCCGGCCGGGGCCTTGGCGAGGGACGCCTTTTTCGGGGCTGGCTTCGCCCCGGTTTTCACGGGAGCCTTGGGGGTTGCTGGAGCCGGTGCAGCGGGTTTCGCAGTTGCTTTTTTGCGGGTTGCCATGGATTGATCCTTTTTCCTTTTGAGTGAACGGTCGAATAAACCGTATATACAGTTTATACGGTTTGATCAAAAGCGGTCAAGCCGCGGCCAGGCGGCAGCGAAAGAGGGGGCTCAGGGGCCGGGCACGACCAGCGTCCACGGCGTCTTTTGCCAGGCCAGCACTTCTTCCTGCAGCAGGTGGGCCGATTGTGGAAAGGCCTGCGCCCAGCCGGCGCGGCAGTTCAGTACAAAGATGCGGCCGGGCTCCGCACCGCATTCGAGCTGCAGGCCTTTGAGGTCGGGGTCGCGGCGGGCGTGGCACAGGATGACCGCCAGGCGCAGGCACAGCAGCTGCTGGATGAACACGCGGTCTTCGAAGTTGACCTCGAGCTTGCGCAGCTTGCCGCGGTGGCCCAGCACCAGCAGGCTGATGCGGTGCAGTTCGGGCAGGGCAAAACCCGGCGCGTCGGCGTTGTCCAGGATGTAGGCGCCATGCTTGTGGTAGTCGCTGTGGGAGATCTGGCTGCCGATTTCATGCAGTTGCGCGGCCCACTCGAGCTTGCGCTGAAAGCGCGCGGAATCGGCGGCGGGCAGGCCGGCGCCGGCCATCACGAACAGGTGCCGCGCGACCTTGCTGACGCGCTGGGCCTGCACCGGGTCGGCGCTGAATTTGCCGGCCAGGCGCTGAACGGTGGTGGAGCGCAGGTCCGTCAGGTCGTGTTCGCGGTCCACGAGGTCGTAAAGCACGCCGTGGCGCAGGGCGCCCTGGGCGGCTTCCATCTGGGAGATGCCGAGCAGTTCGAACACGGCGCGCAGCACGCTGACGCCGCCGCCTATGACGGCGCGCCTGTCGTCCTTCATGCCGTCGAGCTTCAGGCGCTCGGCGCTTTGCGCCTTGAGCAGGCGGTCCAGCAGCCAGTCCAGTCCGTCGCGCGTGACCAGGCCCGCGGGCCAGCCCGCGGCCGTCAACACGTCGCTGACGGCGCCTATGGTGCCGGAGGACCCGTAGGCCGCGTCCCAGGCGCCGGCGCGGTAGGCATTGACGGCTTCGTCGAGCACCGCCTTGGCGGCCACCTCGGCGGTCGCGAAGGCACGCGGGGTGAATTGCCCGTCGGGGAAATACTTCATGGACCATGCCACGCTGCCGACGCGGTAGGACTCCATGGTGCGCGCTTCCAGGCCCTTGCCGAGGATCATTTCGGTGGAGCGCCCGCCTATGTCCACCACCAGCCGGCGTTCGTCGGACTGCGGCAGCAGGTGCGCCACGCCCTGGTAGATCAGCCGGGCTTCTTCGCGGCCGGGGATGACGTCGATGGGGAAACCGAGGATTTTGTGGGCGCGCGCGAGGAATTCCTCGCGGTTGCGGGCTTCACGCAGGGTCTGGGTGGCGACCGCGCGGACCTGGTATTTCTTGAAGCCGGCCAGGCGTTCGCCGAAGCGCGCCAGGCAGTCCCAGCCGCGCTGCATGGCGTCCGGGGTCAGGTTGCGGTCGGCGTCCAGCCCGTTGCCCTGGCGGACGGTTTCCTTGAGGTATTCGGTGCGGTGTATGCGGCCGTGGTCAAAGCGGCCGATTTCGAGGCGAAAGCTGTTGGACCCCAGGTCCACAGCCGCGAGCAGCGTTCCATTTTGCATGCCTGAGTTTAAGGTCTCGGCATGGTGTTCGCGCGGGACCCGCATGAGCATTTCGGGCCGCCTAGCCGATCAGGCGGCCGTCGACCGTCATCATGCTCTGGGTGACGTAGGTGCTGCTGCGGCGCTGGGGGCTGAAGCTCACGCTGAAGCCGCCCATGTTCATGGCGCCGCGGCGCTGGAAAGCACCCAGGACGTTCTGGCGGTTCAGCGCGCCGTCCACTTCGTTGAGCACTTCATAGGTGTAGCGCGCGGCGATGAAACCCGCCAGGCTCAGGGGCGCGGGCGGCTCGTCGAACAGGCGCGCCAGCGTTTCGCGGTAGCTCCTGACAATCGGCAGGCTGGCGTTGACCAGGGGCACGGGCTGGGTGGCGATCACCGGGGTGTTGCGCGCCGCGCCCATCTGCAGCATGGTCTGCAGGTTGACGTCGGCCAGGGCCACGATGTAGCGCTGGCGGGACTGCTTCTCCAGGCCCTGGGTGAATTCGGCGAGTTCGGGCGTTCCGCCCACAAAGAGCAGCACGGCGGGCGTGCGGGGCGTGAGTTTCTGGCCCAGCGCGCGCAGGTCGTCGGAGCCCTTGAAGGACTGCAGCTTGAGTTGCAGGGCGGCGGTGATGCGTTCGACGTCGGCGTGGTAGGCGCTGTAGTCCTGAGCCGTGGCGTAAATCGCGCCCAGTTCTTTCAGGCCCATGGTCGAGAGGCTTTTGAGCGCGTAGGCCATCTGTTCCTGGCGCGCCGCAAAAATCGGGAAGGTCTTGTCGTCGATCTCCAGGCTGGAGTTCTGCAGCCAGGGCGCGACGTGCGCCATGGGCAGGCCGCCTTTGTGGGAGAGGTCGACGATCTGGCTGGCCATGAGGTCGCCGACGCTGCCGGAAAGGGCCACGCAGGCGGAGTTGTCCCYGACTGAGTCCAGGGCTATCTTGAGGCTGGCCGGCGTGCCGTCGGTCTCCAGCGTCTGGTGCTCGACACGGCGGCCGCGAATGCCGCCTTTGGCATTGATGTCCTGCCAGGCGGCGCGCGAGCCGATCAAAAAATCTTTGGAAACGTCTTGTTGCGCCTGCGAAAAGTCCACGACCTGCGCCACGATGAGGCTGCGCGAGGCGGATTTGGCGGTTTGCGCCCAGGCGGGCACGGCGGTGCTTGCCGCCAGCAGGCCGGCATGTTGCAGCAGCCGGCGGCGATTGGGGAGGGCTTGGGGCAGGGACATGGCGGGGCTCCTGGCGGTGTATCCGCCGTCAGGTGTCGAGATGATGCGAGGGTAAAACTGTCAAGGCCCCTGCTTTCGGGGAAAGCCAGGGGCCTGAAGCGGAGTGAAATAAAGGGAAGCAAGGCGCGCGGCCTTGCGGAGGTATCAATATCAGCGAGCGGGCGGAACCAGGACGGCGTCCACCACATGCACCACGCCGTTGGTGGCGGAGATGTCGGCGGTCTGGACCATGGCGTCCTCGACGGTGACGAATTCGCCGGCCTTGGAAAGCGCCACATTGGCGCCGTTGACGGTCTTGCTGTTGCCGTTCTTGACGTCGGCGGCCATGAGCTTGCCGGGAATCAGGTGGTAGGTCAGGACGGCCTTGAGTTTGGCCGGGTCCCTGGCCAGTTCGTCCATGGTCTTGGCAGGCACTTTGGCGAACGCCTCGTTGGTGGGGGCGAACACGGTGTAGGGGCCGGTGCCCTTGAGGGTGTCGGTCAGCCCGGCCTTGGCCACCAGGCCGTTGAGCGTGCTCAGCTGGGACTGGGAGGCAATGGTGTCGGCCACTGACACCGGGGTGGATTGGGTGGCGCAGCCGGCGAGGGCGGCGACAGCGGCAACAGTGGCCGTGAGGACCAGAAAGCGGCGGTTCAGCATGGGAAGTTCTCCTGATTAATCCTGATAAAGACGAGGCCAAGCGTAGAAGCGCCCGGTGACAGATTCGTGACGGAAATTTGAAGCTTTTGTGACGCTCCCCAGGGGCGGATGCCCCCTGGGAGGCTGTCATATTTGTCACAAGCTTGTCACACAAGCTTCCTACAGTCGACGCATCTCCTTAGCAGTCCCAAGCAATCCCGACTATTTTCAACCCAGAGGTGTTCTGATGAACCTGACTTTCAAAGCTTCCCTGACGGCCGCGATGGGCCTTGCCCTCGCCTCTTTTGCGACCCTGGCCAGCGCCCAGGACGTGACCGGCGCCGGCGCCAGCTTCCCGGCCCCCCTGTATTCCAAGTGGGCCGCTGATTACAACAAGGCCACCAGCGTCAAGATCAACTACCAGTCGGTGGGTTCCGGCGCCGGTTTGCGCCAGATTGAAGCCAAGACCGTCGATTTCGGCGCATCCGACGCTCCCCTGAAAGATGAAGAACTGGCCAAAAAAGGCCTGATGCAATTCCCCACCGTGATCGGCGGCGTGATTCCTGTGGTCAATATCAAGGGCATCACCCCCGGCCAGCTCAAGCTGAGCGGCCAGGTGCTGGGCGACATCTACCTCGGCAAGATCACCAAGTGGACCGACCCGGCCATCAAGGCGCTGAACCCCACGCTGCCCCTGCCTGACGCCGCCATCGCACCGGTGCGCCGCGCCGATGGTTCCGGCACCAGCTTCATCTTCACGAACTACCTGAGCAAGGTCAACGCCGAGTGGAAGTCCAAAGTGGGCGAGGGCACGGCAGTGAACTGGCCCGTGGGCGCCGGCGGCAAGGGCAATGAAGGCGTGGCGGCATTCGTCGGCCGCCTGCCCAACTCGATCGGCTATGTGGAATACGCCTACGTCAAGCAAAACAAGATGACCTTTGCCCAGCTGAAGAACGCGGCCGGCAACTTCGTGTCGCCTGAAGACGGCGCTTTCAAGGCCGCCGCGGCCGGTGCCGAGTGGTCCAAGAGCTTCTACCAGATCCTGACCGAGCAGCCCGGCAAGGATTCGTGGCCCATCACCGGTGCCACCTTCATCCTGATGCAGAAAGTCCAGGACAAGCCCGCCCAGGCCGCCGCTTCCCTCAAGTTCTTTGAGTGGGCCTACAAAAACGGCGACAAGACCGCCGACGACCTGGACTACGTGCCCATGCCCGCGGCCGTGAAGACCATCATCGAAAAAGCCTGGGGCGACATCAAGGACGCATCCGGCAAGACGGTTGCCTATAAATAAGCACGGCCTGCTGATTTCCGCAGTCTTTACAAAACACAGGGGTTTCTCACGTGTCCTCTACACTTCCGGCTAGCCGGGCCGCTTTTGACCACCCGGCCAAAGCGACCGGACGCGACATGACCAATCCTCCCCCCGGCAATGCCGTGCGCAGAAGTCCCCTGGCGGACCGGCTTTTCGGCTGGGCAGCGCAAGGCGCGGCCTGGCTGACGCTGGCCCTGCTGGCCGGCATCCTGGTGTCGCTGGTGATCGGGGCCTGGCCCGCGATCAGCAAATACGGTCTCGGCTTCCTGACCAGCAGCGTCTGGGACCCCGTCAAGGGCGAGTACGGCGGCCTGGTCATGATTTACGGCACCCTCGCCACCTCGCTGATCGCGCTGCTCATTGCGGTGCCGGTCAGCTTCGGCATTGCGCTGTTCCTGACGGAGCTGTCGCCCGCATGGCTCAAAAGGCCGCTGGGCACCGCCATCGAGCTGCTCGCCGCCGTGCCGTCCATCGTCTACGGCATGTGGGGCCTGCTGGTGTTCGGCCCCATCCTGGCCACCTACGTGCAGCAGCCGCTGCAAAGCCTTCTGACCGGCGTGCCCTATCTGGGTGCGCTGGTGTCCGGCCCTCCCGTGGGCATAGGCATTTTGTCGGCCGGCATCATCCTGGCCATCATGATCATTCCCTTCATCGCCTCGGTGATGCGGGATGTGTTCGAGGTCACGCCGGTGCTGCTCAAGGAATCGGCCTACGGCCTGGGTTCCACCACCTGGGAAGTCGTTTCCAAGGTCGTGCTGCCCTACACCAAGGCCGGCGTGGTCGGCGGCATCATGCTGGGACTGGGACGCGCGCTGGGCGAGACCATGGCGGTCACCTTTGTCATCGGCAATTTCAACCAGCTTGATTCGCTGAGCCTGTTCCAGGCGGCCAACAGCATCACCTCGGCGCTGGCCAACGAGTTCGCCGAAGCCGGCGAGGGCCTGCACCAGGCTGCTTTGATTTACCTGGGCCTGGTGCTGTTCTTCATCACCTTTGTGGTGCTGTCGCTGTCCAAGCTGCTGCTGGCCCAGCTGCGAAAGAGTGAAGGGGTTAAAACATGAGCGCCGTGATGCAAGAAGACGCACGCCTGGCAAAGTTCGCCCGGCGCAAGCGGGTCAACCGGATCGCGCTGGTTCTTTCCCTGGCAGCCATGTCCTTCGGTTTGTTCTGGCTGGCATGGATTCTGTGGGAAACCATACGCCTGGGCGTGGGCGGCCTCTCCTGGGCCACGCTGACGCAGATGACACCGGCGCCCAATGAAGAGGGCGGTATCGCCAATGCGATTTACGGCTCCTTCCTGATGGTGCTGCTGGCCACTTTTGTGGGTACGCCGATCGGCATCATGGCGGGCATCTACCTGGCCGAGTACAACACCAAGGGCATGCTGGCTTCGGTGACGCGCTTCGTCAACGACATCCTGCTGTCCGCGCCGTCCATCGTGATCGGCCTGTTCGTCTACACCGTCGTGGTGTCGCAGTTCAAGTCCTATTCGGGCTGGGCCGGCGTCCTGGCGCTCGCGCTGATCGTGATTCCCGTGGTCATCCGCACCACGGAGAACATGCTGCAACTGGTGCCGCCGGGCCTGCGGGAAGCCGCTTACGCCCTGGGCGCGCCGAAGTGGAAGGTCATCACCAGCATCACGCTGCGCGCCGCGCGCGCCGGTGTGACGACCGGCATCCTGCTGGCCGTCGCCCGGATCGCCGGTGAAACGGCGCCGCTGCTGTTCACGGCGCTGAACAACCAGTTCTGGACCTCGGACCTGAACCAGCCCATGGCCAGCCTGCCCGTGACGATCTTCAAGTTCGCACTGAGCCCTTATGAGAACTGGCAGCAACTGGCATGGGCGGGTGTGTTCCTGATCACCATGGCCGTGCTGGGCCTGAACATCCTCGCTCGCGTACTGACGCGAGCCAAAAACTGACAGCCACACAACACCACAAGGTCAAAGATGGACACCATCACCGCACAACGCGAGCAATCGAAAATTTCGGTCAAGAACCTCGACTTCTATTACGGCAAGTTCCACGCCCTCAAGGGCATCAACCTGGAAATCCCGGAAAAGAAGGTCACCGCCTTCATCGGCCCCTCGGGCTGCGGCAAGTCCACGCTGCTGCGCATCTTCAACCGCATGTATGAGCTCTATCCCGAGCAGCGCGCCGAAGGCGAGATCATGTTCGACGGCGAGAACCTGCTGACGTCCAAAAAAGACGTGGCGCTGATCCGCTCCAAGGTCGGCATGGTGTTCCAGAAGCCGACGCCGTTCCCGATGTCGATCTACGACAACATCGCCTTTGGCGTGAAGCTGTTTGAAAGCCTGAACGCCTCGGACATGGACGAGCGCGTGGAATGGGCCCTGCGCAAGGCCGCGCTGTGGACCGAAGTCAAGGACAAGCTCAACCAGAGCGGCTCCAGCCTSTCGGGYGGCCAGCAGCAGCGCCTGTGCATTGCCCGCGGCATCGCCATCAAGCCTGAAGTGCTGCTGCTGGACGAACCCTGTTCGGCGCTGGACCCGATCTCGACCGCCAAGGTGGAAGAGCTGATCGCCGAACTGAAGAACGAATACACCGTGGTTATCGTGACGCACAACATGCAGCAGGCCGCCCGCTGCAGCGACTACACGGCCTATATGTACCTGGGCGACCTGGTCGAATTCGGTGCCACCGAAGACCTGTTCTTCAAGCCAAAACGTAAAGAAACCGAAGACTACATCACCGGCCGTTTCGGCTGATACGGACTAGGGAGCACACATGCCTGATAAACACCTATCGACCCAGTTTGACAGCGAACTCAATGGCGTCTCCTCGCGCGTCATGGAACTCGGCGGCCTCGTCGAGTCGCAGATTCGCCTGGCCATCTATGCGCTGTCGCAGTTCAGCGCCGAAAGCGCCAACCAGGTCATCGAAACCGAATCGCGCGTCAACGCGATGGAAATCGACATCGACCGCGAGCTGTCGTCCATCATCGCGCGGCGCCAGCCCACGGCCCGCGACCTGCGCCTGCTGATCGCCATTTCCAAGACCACGGCCAACCTTGAGCGCGCCGGCGACGAAGCCGAGAAGATCGCGCGCATGGTCAAGTCCATCATCGAGAGCGGATCGGCCCGGGCCCTGCCTTCGTCCGACCTGCGCATCGCGGCGGAGCTGGCTTCCGGCCTGCTGCGCAAGGCGCTGGACGCGTTCGCCCGGCTGGACACCGCGGTGGCGGTCTCCATCCTCAAGGAAGACGACCAGATCGACCAGGAATTCGACGGTTTTGTCCGCAAGCTCATCACCTACATGATGGAAGACCCCCGCACCATCTCGCCGAGCCTGGACCTGCTCTTCGTGGCCAAGGCCATAGAACGCGTGGGCGACCATGCCAAGAATATCGCGGAGTTCATCATCTACATCGTCAAAGGGGCTGATGTACGGCACACCCCCATGGAACAAATAGAGTCTGCAGTAAAGTAAAGACGGAATGAAACACCTGCCACGCATACTGATCGTTGAAGACGAGCCGGCCATCGCCGAGTTGATTGCCGTCAACCTGCGGCATGGCGGCTTTGACCCCGTGGTGGCGGAAGACAGCGTGTCGGCCCAGCGCGAACTCGACGCCGTGCTGCCCGACGCCATCCTGCTCGACTGGATGCTGCCGGGGCAAAGCGGCTTGGCCCTTGCCCGGCACTGGCGCAAGCAGGCACGCACCAAGAGCATTCCCATCCTGATGCTGACGGCGCGCGGCGACGAACCCGACAAGGTTGCCGGGCTGGACGCCGGTGCCGACGACTACATCACCAAGCCCTTTTCCACACAGGAACTGCTGGCGCGCATACGCGCCGTGCTGCGCCGCCGCGCGCCCGAGTCGGTGAACGACAGCGTGACGGTGGGCGGGCTGGTCCTGGACGCGGCCACGCACCGCATCTCTTACCTGGGCCAGGAGCTCAAGCTGGGCCCGACCGAGTTCAAGCTGCTGCACTACCTGATGAAGCATGCCGAACGCGTGCACAGCCGCAGTTCCCTGCTCGACAAGGTCTGGGGCGACCACGTCTTCATTGAAGAACGCACCGTCGACGTCCACGTCAAGCGCCTGCGCGAGGCCCTGGGCGCTGCGGGCACCATGGTGGAAACCGTTCGAGGCGCCGGTTACCGGCTGACCGCGATGGCAGCCAACAACCCGGTCGCTGCGGCACAATCCAGCGCATGATCAACCGCTGGATAGTTTTTGCCGCCTGCATGATTGTTGGCGGCGGCTTGGGCTTTTGGGCGCGCACCGTCAACGGCCTGAGCTTCGGGCTGGGCATAGGCCTGGCGGTGGGCGCCTTGGTCTGGCTGGTGATCGACAGCTTCTTCATCAACCGTCTGCTGCGCTGGCTGCGCACCGAACAGAACAACGACACCCCGGCCGTGATGGCGGGGAGCGCCCCCAGCATGCCCGGCGTCTGGGGCGAAGTCGCGGACCGGACCCGGCGCCTGCTCAAGAACCGCGACCAGCAATACCAGGAAAGCCAGGCCCGCCTCGACGAATTCCTGGCGGCCATGCAGGCCTCGCCCAGCGGTGTGGTGCTGCTCGACGCCCAGGGCCGCATTGAATGGTGCAACCAGATGGCCAGCCAGCATTTCGGCTTCGACGCCCAGCGCGACGTCCTGCAGCACATCGCCAACCTGGTGCGTGACCCGGCCTTCAAGGCCTACGTGGCGGCGGGCAACTTCAAGCACGACGTGGTCATTCCGGGCAGCGCCAGCACGCCGGCGCGCCCGGTGAAGCTGTCGGTCCACGTGCATTCCTACGGCAAGGACCGCAAGCTGCTGCTGTCGCGCGACATCACGGCCGTGGAACTGGCCGAAGCCATGCGCCGCGATTTTGTGGCCAATGTGTCGCATGAGATCCGCACGCCGCTGACGGTACTGTCCGGCTTTATCGAAACCCTTCAGACCTTGCCGCTCAAGGAACCCGAGCGCGCCCGCTACCTGGCGCTGATGTCGCAGCAGTCGCAGCGCATGCAGACCCTGGTCAGCGATCTGCTGACCTTGTCGCGCCTGGAAGGCAGCCCTTTTCCGGGCGCCACCGACTGGATGACGCTGGGCGCGCTGCTGGCCCAGTGCGAGCAGGAGGCCAGGGCCTTGTCGGCGGTGATCGCGCCGCAGGGGCACAGGCTGGAGTTTGATGCCGGCCCGGTGTCGGAAATCGCCGGCGTGCAGACCGAGCTTTACAGCGCCATGTCCAACCTCGTGACCAACGCGGTGCGCTACACGCCCGAGGGCGGCATGGTGCGCGTGAGCTGGACGCTGCTGGAAGACGGCCGCGGCGAATTCAAGGTCAAGGACAGCGGCCCCGGCATCGCGCCCGAACACCTGCCGCGCCTGACCGAGCGTTTTTACCGCATAGACCGCAGCCGTTCACGCGAGACCGGCGGTACCGGCCTGGGCCTGGCCATCGTCAAGCACGTGGCGCAGCGCCACGGCGCCGAATTGCAGATTGAAAGCGAGCCGGGACAGGGCTCGTGCTTTTCCATCGTCTTTCCGGCCGCGCGCGTGCGCCGGGTTCAGGTGGCCCAGGCCGCTTAGGCCTGGCTGGCCTGGACCACCGGCGCCACCCGCAGGCTGCGCCTGACGGCGTGCCACAGCAGGCCCAGGAAGCAGGCGGCCACGAGTGCGATGGCCACCGTGCTGGCGGCCCAGAAGCTGGCCGCCGATTGTGTGGCCGGATGGCCGGCGATGCCCTCATAGGCCAGGCGGTAGCCGCCCAGCAAGCCCAGTCCCCACAGCAACACGCCATAAAGCGCCAGCGGCGCGATGGTGATGCGGTAGCAGCGCAGCAAAAATGCGGTCAGCGCCTGCGTCGCGTCGGCCACATGGTAGAAAGCCACCCAGACCAGCAGCGATGAGGCCAGCGCGACGATCTCGGGGCTGCCCGAGTACCAGCTCGCCAGCAGGGGCCCAGCCATGGAGACAAACGCCGCCAGCGTGAGCGCCGCTACCCCGGTGAGCTTGAGCCCCAGCAGCACCACTCGTTTGGCATAGTCCGGGCGGCCGGCGCCTATCCAGAAGGACACGCGCGCGCTGCAGGCAATCGCCATCGACAGCGGCATCATGTAGAGCACCGCCGCCACGCTGGACGCGATCTGGTGGCTGGCCGATGCGACCGTGCCCAAGCGCGCGATGAACAGGGCCATCAGCGTGAAAGAGGTCACCTCCACCAGGTAGGCCAGCCCGCCCGGAATGCCCAGCCGGGCGAAATTGCCGATCTGCGACCAGTCGGGGCGCTCCATGCGTTCCCAGAGGCGGTAAGGGGTGTACATCGGCCGGGTCCGCAGCATCAGCACGGCCAGCACCAGCAGCAGGTAGTTCACGATCAGCGTGGCCCAGGCACAGCCCACGGCGCCCATGGGCTCCACGCCGGCGCCGCCGGCTACCAGCCAGATGGACAGCGGGATCTTGACCACCAGGGCGCCGACCTGCAGCCAGGTGACCAGCAGCGGCTTGCCCAGCGCCTGGTTGAAGGTGCTGTAGATGCGAAACAGCAGCGAGGGCGCAAACGCGAAGGCCAGCACCGCGAGGTAATGCTGGACTTCATCGCGCATCAGCTCGGGCACCTGGGCCCAGCGCAGCAGCGCGCCGGGAAACAGCATCGCGGCCATGCCCGCGGCCACGATGAAGGCGCACAGGTACATGCTTTGCCGCACGGAAGCACCCACGGCTTCATGGCGCCGCGCGCCCAGCATTTCGGACCAGATGGGCAGCAGCGCCTGCACGATGCCGATCAGCCCCACGTACACACTGACATAGAGGGCCGAGCCCACGGAGAGGGCGGCCAGCGCCTGGTCGCTGTAGCGGCCGGCGATCACGGTGTCGGCCACTCCGAATGCCATGATGGCCAGTTGCCCGACCAGCACCGTGCCCGCGTGCCGGCTGATGACCTTGAGTTCGCTCAAGGCTTGGATTTGCCGTTGGCGCGGCGGGAAGGAGCCGGTGCTTTGGCCGGAGTGTCCTGGCTGACCCGCTTGTAGAGCAGCACGTTCTCGGTCTTGTCGGTCGGCCGGCGCACCGTCGCCTGGAAAGCCCAGTCGGGCAGGTTGACCCTGCTGCTGAGCGTGGGCTGGGCTTCGACATCGACGATCAGGTAGGGGCAGCTGGCCTGCGCGTCGGCCTGGCGCAGCTCGAGCTGGCCGTGGTATTGCAGGGCGGCGGCCTGGGCGCTGCCGATGCCGTAGATTTCGACGCAGGCGTTTTTGTCCACCAGGCTGGCGATCTGGCGCGACAAGGGTGCGAAGCTGCGCGCATAGTCGAGCAGCGGCATCCAGAGCGTCATCAGCAGCAGCCAGCACAGGGTGGCGCCGCCGGCCGGCAGCACCAGCGATTTCCAGACGGCCGCGCGTTGCGCTCCGGCGCGCCACTTGACGAGCCAGGTCCAGGCCAGGGTGGCGGCCAGCGCGAAAAGAAAGGCCAGCCAGGAAAAGCTGGGCTCGAAACCGGGCGCGAGCTTGGCCACGTTGGCGGCGGGCTGGCGCGGCACACCGGTCTGCATGGCGATCCAGACCACCCAGATGATGATGCCGCAACCGGTGAAAAACAGCAGCGTGAACCAGTCGATCAGCGAGGCCACGCTGCGCTTGAGTGTGGGCAGCGCGAAGGCGGCCAGTGCGGCCAGCGGGGGCAGGCTCAGCAGCAGGCTGCGGTCGGAGGCTGTGGTGGTCAGTGTGGCGGCCACGGCCATGGTAGCAAACCACAGCGGCAGGGCGACATGGCGGCTGGCCAGCTGCCGGCGCCAGCGGTAGAGCGTCCACATCGCCAGCGGCCAGGCCGGCCAGGTGAACCACAGCAGCAGGCGCCCCAGGCTGCGCCAGTCCCGCCAGGCGGTGGCGTCGTCAGAGCCGGGCAGGTGGATGCGCCAGCGCCAGAGGTCCAGTCCATAGGCCAGCAGCGAGACGCCCAGCGTGATGCCGGTGATCAGCAGCACCCAGTGCCAGGACTGTTGTTTGGCAGCGGGGTCTTTCTGGTCGGTGCCCCAGTGCATGTGGGTCCATTCCACTAGTGCGCCGCCCACGCCCAGCAGCAGGGCCAGCGTGGGGGCGCCGCTCAGGGTCAGCCCGGCCAGGCCGACCAGCAGGCCGAAGGCCGGCCCGAGGATTTTGGTGGCGCGGCGATAGGGGCTGGCCGCCATGGCGTAGAAGGCCAGGGCCGTGAAGCCCAGTTGCGCCAGCGCCGGCGTGGTTTCGTGTGAGAGCTGCGCCAGTCCCAGGCTGGCGATCAGCGCCAGCAGGCCGGCGTCGGCGATCGCCCGGGCGTAGTCGACGGGGCTGGCCTCGCCGCCAAAGGCGAAGGCGACCGGCTGGGCCAGCGGGCTGCGGGCCAGGTAATAAACGGCATACCAGGTGGCCAGCAAGKTCAGCACCAGCAGGCCCACAAACGGCACCCGCACCGCCAGGGCCGGGTCCAGGAAAGGCAGCCATTTGATCGCGATCGCGCCCAGCCAGTAGGGGGCCAGCGCGTCAAATTCGGTGGCCCGGCCCAGCAGCTGCGGCTGCAGCCAGTTGGCCACCGTGGAGGCCAGTTCGCGCATCACGCCGAAGGCCGCGATGTCCTCGTTTTTCCAGGGCCCGCGCCCCAGGAAGCCCGGCAGCACATAGGCCGCGCAGAACAGCAGCAGCGCAAGCCGCGGCAGGCGGCGCACGGCGGACTGGGCAATGATGGCGGGGGAAGGTTTGTTCAAAACGGTTGGGGATCGGCGAAAGGCGAGAGTGGTGGGAATGGCCGTCAGTCCGGCATCCTGGGCCAGCGCTGATTTTGCGTCAAACCGGGCCGCGGGGCTTTGCAGTTCCTGGCAAATTTTGCCGAAAAAAAAGCAGCCTGAAATTCAGGCTGCTTTTTGCAGGCTGGCGAAAGAATTCGCAGCTTACTTCGCAGCTTCGGGCGCGGCCTCTTTGGCGGCGGCGGTGGTCTTGCCGAAACGGTTGCGGAATTTCTCGACGCGGCCGCCCATGTTGTCCACGGATTTTTGCGTGCCGGTGTAGAAGGGGTGCGATTCGCTGGACGTATCGAGCTTGTACAGGGGCAGTTCGCGGCCGTCGTCCATTTTCACCATTTCTTTGGTGTTCACGCAGGAGCGGGTGACGAACTTGAAGTTGTTGGACAGGTCCAGGAAACAAACTTCGCGGTAATTGGGGTGAATGCCTTCTTTCATGATCTTTCCTTGTTCGATGCGGGAGCCACACAAGCCAGTCCTGGGCACTTTCCGCTAAGCCGCACATTATCGCATAAAAGCTGGGGCACCAACAAGGTGCCGGTTTGGCGCCCGGCAGGGGCGCTTTGCCGGGCGCCGGCACCCAGGCCGCTCCGGGGGCTATTCGGTGCTCTGGTAAAAAGAGCTGACTGCCTTGAAATCGCCGCCGTTTTGTTCGACATCCACCTGAAATGGCACGCTTTCTCCCGGCGAGATGGCCGGCAGGTTGTCGACCCGCCCGAAACCCGTCAGCCGGCCGTCGCGGTCGCGCAAGCTGATCCAGACCCGCGGCTTGCGCACAATGGCGGTTCCGGCGTTTTTGACGCTCCCTTTGATCTCGACATATTTGTAGCTGAAGCGCTGGCTGAAATTGAGCAGCACGCTGCCGGTTTGCGCGCGTGTTCCTTCCACCTGGACCATCAGGGGCGTGCGTGAGCCCGGCAGCGCGGCCCGGCGCGAAGGTTTCCATTCGACGCGCGTTTGTGTGATCCGGCCGGTTTTTGGGGATTCCAGCCGGATGGGAAAGCGTTCGCCGGGATACAGGTAGGCGATCTCTTCCATGGAAACGGAGCCGCCAGGCTGGCTGCCGTCGTAATGCGAGATCACGCCGCCGGGCGACACGGCGATCATGTCCTTGCTGCGGTTCACCACCTCGGTCAGGTACAGGGGCCGCTGGATCTGGCTCCGGCCCGCCACAAGCGGAAGCAATTCAAGCTGGCTCAGGTCAAAACGCTCGCTGTCTTCGGCCAGCAGGTCCTCGGTGCTCATCCGCAAGCCGGCGCCAAAAGTCTCGGGTGCGCCGTTGGTGCGTATCACCCGATCGGCGCTGATGACCGGTATGCGGCTGCTTTCGTCGGTCTTGACGGCGTAGCTGATGCGGTAATCCCAGGCGGCAACGGCGGCGGCGCTGCCGCCAAAACGCGGGATGCGCACATCCACGGCCGTCCGCTCGCCCGGTTTGACTTCGCCGGACTGCGCGTAGCCGCGGCCAAATCCGATGATGGCCCCGGTGTCGTCGTAGGCCGTCACGAGCACTTCGCACGCCACCAGCGCCACGTCCTTGCGCGTGTTGACGATGCGGCCCGCCAGGCGCAGGTCGCTTTTTCCATCCTGGACAAGCCGGACGCGCGAAAACGCCAGGCGCGGCCCCTCGACCGAGCGGTGGGGAGTGCTCAGGCGCTGCACCTGCAACTCGTGGCGGGTGACTGTTTTGTCGCCCGGAAGATCAATCAGCACCGGTGCGGTTTCGCCCGCAGCGAGCAGGCTCGCGGGCAGGGTTTCGCTGGCGGTGCCGAGCTTGTTGCCGCCTTCGGAATACAGAACCGCCGTGATGCCGGGGCGCTCGAGCGGCTTGCCGGTCTCGTTGCGCGCGATCACCAGTAGCTTGGCTTTTGCCGAACTGCCGCTTCCGACCAGCACCTGGCGCCCTTCGTCGAGCTTCAGGCCGCCGACGGGAATGGCGCGGTCCGGCTCCGGGAGGCTGGCGCGCGAACCGTCGGCGATCTGTTCCTTCGTGCTGAAATGGTTCAGGGCGGCGAAAAGCAGGCCCAAGACCACGACCACCGCGGCCGTGATCAAACCATATTGAAAGAGTTTCTCGGCCGATATCCTGAGGTTGCGCGACTGCTCTGCCGCCAGGCGTTCGGCTGCGGCGTCCTTGACCTGTTCAAGGACGCGGTCCAAACGGTCGGAAACGCCGTCCTCGATGACCGACCGCGCGCCGCAGTGTTCGCAGACGTATTGGTTCAGATCGGTGCGCCGCAATGCACCGCTACCGCATTCCGAGCATTTCAGCGTTTGGAGAACAGTGGTCATGGCGTGGCCTTGCAAGCCGGAATTGATGAAACGGCCCGCGAACCCGGCAGGCTACTGGCGGGCGCCGGGCGGATGCCGCAATGGCATGCCCCGCGCCAGGCTGTTTAGCCGCCCCGGCGCATCATGTCGAAGAACTCGTGGTTGTTCTTGGTGGCCTTCATGTTCTTGAGCATGAGCTCCATGGACTCGATTTCGTCCATGTTGTACATGAATTGGCGCAAAATTCGCGATTTTTGGAGGATTTCGGGGGCCAGCAGCAGTTCTTCCTTGCGGGTGCCGCTGCGGTTGAGGTGGATGGCCGGGAACACGCGCTTYTCGTAMAGGCGGCGGTCCAGGTGGATTTCGCAGTTGCCGGTGCCCTTGAATTCTTCAAAGATCACCTCGTCCATGCGGGAGCCGGTATCGACCAGGGCCGTGCCGATGATGGTCAGGCTGCCGCCTTCTTCAATATTGCGGGCTGCGCCGAAAAAGCGCTTGGGGCGCTGCAGCGCGTTGGCGTCCACGCCGCCGGTCAGCACCTTGCCGGAGGAGGGCAGCACGTTGTTGTAGGCACGGGCCAGGCGGGTGATGGAGTCCAGCAGGATGACAACGTCCTTGCCGAGTTCGACCAGGCGCTTGGCGCGCTCGATGACCATTTCGGCCACGTGCACGTGGCGCGCGGCGGGTTCGTCGAAGGTTGAGGAGATCACTTCGCCGCGCACGCTGCGCTGCATTTCGGTCACTTCTTCAGGGCGCTCGTCCACCAGCAGCACCATCATGACCACTTCGGGGTAGTTGGCGGTGATGGCGTGGGCGATGTTCTGCATCATCACGGTCTTGCCGGACTTGGGCGGCGCCACCAGCAGGGCGCGCTGGCCCTTGCCGATGGGCGAGACGATGTCGATGATGCGGCTGGTCAGGTTTTCTTCGCCCTTGATGTCGCGCTCGAGCTTGAACTGCTCGCGCGGGAACAGCGGGGTCAAGTTCTCGAACATGACCTTGTGCTTGTTGTCCTCGGGCAGGCCGTCGTTGACCTTGTCGAGCTTGTTCAGCGCAAAGTAGCGTTCGCCGTCTTTCGGGGTACGCACTTCGCCTTCGATCATGTCGCCGGTGTGCAGGTTGAAGCGGCGGATCTGGCTGGGGCTGATGTAGATGTCGTCGGTGGACGCGGTGTAGCTCGAATCAGGGGCCCGCAGGAAGCCGAAGCCGTCGGGCAGCACTTCCAGCACGCCGTCGGCCACGATGGTCTCGCCGGTTTTTGCACGTTTTTTGATGATGGCGAACATCAGCTCCTGCTTGCGCATGCGGCCGACGTTTTCGATCTCAAGGGCTTCGGCCTGCTTGAGGACTTCAGACACGTGCAGTGCCTTGAGTTCGTTTAAGTGCATGGAATTACTCCTTGCGGAGTTCATTGATGGAAAACGGGGGAGGTTTGAAAAGAAGCCGCAGAAGATGGCTTACAAACCGGGAACTCGAACCGGGCGGCGAGGGGCCGACCGGTGAATAAAGCACATTATGACAGGAAATTCAGGCGGGAAATCGCGGCTGTTTTCCGGTGCCCGGACCCCGGCCGGCGGGGCTGCGCTGATCGGGAAGCGGCCTGGGCCGTGCTTCCCGGTCAGCGCGTGAACGTTCAGGCCAGTTGCTGGTCGATGAACGCGGTCAGCTGGGCCTTGCTCATGGCGCCGACCTTGGTGGCGGCCAGCTGGCCGTCCTTGAACAGCATCAGCGTGGGGATGCCGCGGATGCCAAACTTGGCGGGGATGTCGCGGTTTTCGTCGACGTTCATCTTGGCGATCTGCAGCTTGCCGTCGTAGCCGGTCGCCACTTCGTCAAGAATCGGAGCGATCATCTTGCACGGACCGCACCATTCGGCCCAGTAGTCCACCAGCACGGGCTTGGAGGATTGCAGCACATCGGCTTCGAAGGTGGCATCGGTGGTATGTTTGATCAGTTCGCTCGCCATGGCGGCTCCTTTGTCTGGTTAGGATGGTTACGATACGGTACGGGGCTAAAGTTGCAGTCATTGTGGCAGAAAGCAAGTAGCCGGGTCGGGCGGGCAGGGGCTATCACCCTGATAGCCATCCGCTCAATCCGCATGCGGCCCGCCCTGATCCTTCCCCCTGTTGCCCGTCGCCAAACCCTGTARTGCCACCTGCTCATACCGACGCTGCCCCGCCCGATGCGCTCTGCTGGCGCCAGGCCATGGCCCGGCTGGCCGAAGCGATCGCGGCGCGTGGCGTGCACCCGGCCGAGGCCGTCGTGTTGCTGCCCTATGCCCAGCTGATCCAGCAGGCGCGCCAGGCCTGGGCCGCGCAGGCCGGCGAGACCTTTTTTGTCCCGCGTTTTGAGACCACCATGAACTGGGCCGGCGGCCTGGGCGGCATGCTGGGCCTGTTCACGCCCTCGGGCGACGATCTGCGCATGGACGTGGCCGTCGACATGCTGACGGCCGCCTCGCTGCTGGACCGGGCCGGGCTGGGCGGCCAGCAGGATGCGCTGGCCGGCCGCCTGGTCGAGGCTGCCTGGAGCCTGGCCGGCGTCGCTTGCGCCGTCATGCCGGCCAGGCGCCGGGCCTGGAGCGAACGGCTCGCGCTGGCCCTGGGTGCGGGCCTGGATTCCCCGGTGCTGGCCCTCGAGGCCGCCGTGGGCCGCATCGCCCTGGCCTGGGCCGCGGCCTCGGCCTATCCCACGGACCGCCTGTTCCAGGCCCAGCCCTCGCTGTTCGCTGTACTCGAAGGCTTCCAGGCCGACCCGCTGACCGAGGCGCTCAAGGCGCACTTCGGCGAACGCTCGCTGTCCATCCCCTTGTGCATTCCCTTTGAGGCCAGCCCGCCGCCCGCGCTGCACGCCGCCCAGGACGCCGAAGACGAAGCCGGCCGCGCCGCCGCCTGCGTGCTGGCCCATTTGGCGCAAGGGCGCAGCCCGGTCGCCCTGATTGCGCAGGACCGGCAGCTCACGCGCCGCGTCGGCGCCATGCTGGCCGAACGCGGCATCGCCATGCGCGACGAAACCGGCTGGAAGCTTTCCACCACACGCGCCGCCGCCGGCCTCATGAGCCTGCTGCGTGCCTTGCCCTGGGACGCTTCCACCGACGCCGTGCTGGACTGGCTCAAGAATGCGCCGGCTTTTGAGGCCATGCTGGTGACGGCCGCCGAGACCGAGCTGCGCCGCGTCGGCGTACGCGCCTGGCGCGACCTGCCCCCCTTCGCGGCCGAAGACATCGCGCCGCCGGCTTTTTTGGCCACCCAGCCGCTGGCCCTGCAAGCCAATGCGCTGCGCGCACCCCTGGCCCGCGCCCGCCCGCTGGCCGTGTGGCTGCGTGACCTGCGCGCCGCGCTGCAAGCGGCCGGCCAGTGGGAGGCACTGGCGCAGGACGAGGCCGGCCAGGCCGTGCTCGAGGTGCTGCGGCTGCACGAAGGCGCCGAGGCTGAATTCCAGGCCTCGCCGGTGATGCGCCTCAACGATTTCACCCAGTGGGCCAACCAGGCCCTCGAAGGCGGCAAATTCGCACCGCCGCATCCGCCGGCCGAGCAGGTCGTGATTCTGCCGCTGCCTCAGTTGCTGGGCCGGCCCATGCGCGCCGTGGTGCTGCCCGGCTGCGACGAGATCCGCCTACCCGTGTCGCCCGAACCCGCCGGCCCCTGGACGCCTACCCAGCGCGAACTGCTGGGCCTGTCTTCGCGCGAAACCCTGGCCGCCGCGGCCCGCCAGGCCTGGCGCTATGCCTTGCAGGCGCCGCGGGTCGACGTGCTCTGGCGCACCAGTGAATCCGGCGAGCACCTGATCCCCAGCGGTTTTGTGCAGGAACTACTGCTGGCACGCGATGAGGCACCCGAAGAGACCGAGCTCGCCGCCGACCCGCGCAGCCTGCGCGCCGTGGAGATTGAGCCCACGCCACATCCCTTTCCGACCGGCGAGGCCTTGCCTCTCACGCGGCTCTCAGCCAGCGCCTACGAAGACCTGCGCCGCTGTCCCTACCGTTTTTTTGCGCTGCGCCAGCTCAAGCTGCAGGAGCCCGAGGAGCTGGAAAGCGAACTCGGCAAGCGCGATTTCGGCAACTGGCTGCACAGCCTGCTGCGGCATTTCCATGAGGCGCTCAAAGCGACGCCCACGGACGACCCGGCCGTGCGCGTGACCATGATCAACGCGGCAGCCGACCAGGCTGCGCAGGAACTGGCGCTCGGCGAAAGCGAGTTCCTGCCCTTTGCCGCCGCCTGGCCCGGCGTGCGCGAGGGCTACCTGACCTGGCTGGCCGGGCATGAAGCGACCGGCGCCACCTTTGACGAAGCCGAGGTCTGGCGCGAAATGCCGCTGGGCGAACTCACGCTGCTGGGCAAGCTGGACCGCATAGACCGCCAGGCCGACGGCCACGCGCTGCTCATCGACTACAAGACCGAGCCGCGCGCCACCACCGCCGAGCGCATCAAGAACGGCCAGGAAGACACACAGCTGGCCTTCTACGCCGCGCTCATGAGCGACGACACCCTGGCCGCGGCCTACGTCAACCTCGGCGAAAAAGAGCCGACCAAAACCTATGAGCAAGCCGAGATCGTCGGCCTGCGCGATGAACTGATCGACAGCATCCTGACCGACATGGCCCGCATCGCACGCGGTGCGGCCTTGCCGGCGCTGGGCGAGGGCAAGGCTTGCGACTATTGCGCCGCCCGAGGCCTGTGTCGCAAGGACTTCTGGAGCCTGGACGAGGAAGCCATGGCCGGGGAGGAGGGCGCATGACCCCACCGTCCAACACCTTGATCGCCCACGCCGCCGCCTACGAATGCAACGGCGAGCCGGTCTCGGCCGAGGCGTTTTACGCGATTGCCTGCGACCCGCGCCGCAGCGTCGCGGTCGAGGCCTGCGCCGGCGCGGGCAAAACCTGGATGCTGGTCTCGCGCATCGTGCGCGCCCTGCTGGACGGCGCCACCGCCGCGCCCGGGCAGCAGGTCTTGCCGCATGAAATCCTGGCCATCACCTTCACCAAAAAAGCCGCCGGCGAAATGCGTGAACGCCTGGACGACTGGCTCAAGGCCTTCGCCCATGCCGACGACGCGACCCTGCAGCGCGAGCTTGAAATGCGCGGCGTGCAGCTGGACCTCGGCAGCGCCAAGGGCCGCAACGCCGCGCAGCAGGTGCGCGAGCAGCTGTCCAGCCTGTACCGCTCCATCCTGGCCAGCGGGCGCTCGGTGCAGATACGCACCTTCCACAGCTGGTTCGCGGCGCTGCTGCGCAGCGCGCCGGTCGCGGTGCTGCAGCGGCTCGAGCTGCCTGTCAATTACGAATTGCTGGAAGATGACGCCCCCGCGCGCGCGCTGGTCTGGCGGCGCTTTTACGCGGCGGTCGCAGCCGATGCCGCGCTCAAGGCCGACTTCGAGGCCGTGGTGCTCGCGCACGGCCGCTTCCAGGCCGACAAGGCCTTGCAGGCCGCGCTCGACAAGCGCACCGAGTTCACGCTGGCCGACGAAAAAGGCGTGATCGCTGCCTCGGTGCAGCCCTTCACCGCGCAGTTCACCGAATTCGGCGGCCTGGACGAACCCGAAGAGCTGCTCAGCACCAACCGCTTTCACCGGCAGGCCTTGAGGGATGCCGCCATCGCGCTGGGCCGCGCCAGCGCGCCGACGTTCTCGGCCAAGGGCGTGGAGCTCGAACAGGCGCTGACGGCAGGGGACATCCCGGCCGCCATTGCGGCCCTGCTGACCGAAAAAGGCACGCCGCGCAAGTTCGGCGAAAAAATCATCGGCATCGAACAGGTGCGCATTGCCCAGGACCTGGTGCTGCGCGTGGCCGCCGCCCGCCAGCAGCACGACGCCTGGCAATACCAGCAGCGCCTGGCGCGACTGACGCGCGTGCTGATCGCGCAATTCACCGCCCTCAAGCGCGAACGCGGCTGGGTCGACATGAACGACGTGGAGCGTGCCGCGCTGCTGATGCTGGCCGACCCCGTGCTCTCGGGCTGGGTGCAGGAGCGCCTGGACGCGCGCATACGGCACCTGATGATCGACGAGTTCCAGGACACCAACCCGCTGCAGTGGCAGGCCCTGTATGCCTGGCTCATCGGCTATTCGGGCGCGGGCACGGCGCCCAGCGTGTTCCTGGTGGGCGACCCCAAACAAAGCATTTACCGTTTCCGCCGCGCCGAGCCGCAGGTGTTCCGCGCCGCGCAGGCTTTTGTGGTGCACGGCCTGGGCGGTGATTTGCTCAGCTGCGACCACACGCGCCGCAACGCCGAGGCCGTCATCGACACCGTCAATGCCGCCATGGCCACGGCGCGCGAGGCCGACGGTTATGACGGCTTTCGCGAACACACCACAGCCTCGGGCCTGGCCGGCGCCGTGGGCCGGTTGCCGGCCATTCCGCGCAACAAGGACGAAGAAGACGCCTCGCCGCTGGCCGCCGGCTGGCGCGACAGCCTGACCATGCCGCGTGAACTGCCCGAGGAAACCCTGCGCACGCGGGAGGCTCGCCAGGCCGCGGCATGGATATCCGAACAGATCGCCGGCGGGCTGCGGCCCCAGGACGTGATGGTGCTGTCGCGCAAACGCGCCGGCCTGCTGCCGCTGCAGGACGAACTGCGGGCCCTGCATATCCCCGCCCAGGTCGGCGAAAAAACCGAACTGATTGACTGCTGCGAAGTGCTCGACATGGTGGCGCTGCTCGACGTGTTGGTTTCGACGCAGCATGATTTGTCGCTGGCGCGCGCGCTGCGCTCGCCGCTCTTCGGCCTGGCCGACAACGAGTTGGTGCAACTCGCGCTGCTGCAGCGCGAACACGGCGCGCCCTGGTACGCGCTGCTGCAGAAAGAAGAACTGCTGACGCCCGAACTGCAGGGCCTGGGCGAAATACTCGCGCGCTGGAAAGGGTGGCTCGACAGCCTGCCGCCGCACGACGCGCTGCAAGGCATTTACGACGATGGCGACGTGCTCGCGCGCTTTGGCGCCGCCGCGCCTGCCGCGCAGCGCGGCGCGGTGCTGGCCAATTTGCGCGCGTTGCTCGGCGTGTCGCTCGAACTGGACGGCGGCCGCTACGCCACGCCCTATGGTTTTGTGCGCGCCCTCAAGGCCGGCGGCACGCAGGCGCCGGCCACCGTCAGCAGCGAGGCCGTGCGCCTTTTGACCATCCACGGCGCCAAGGGCCTGGAGGCTGATGCCGTGCTGCTGCTGGACACCGATACCGTCGAGCGCAACGCCGACAGCATGGGCGTGCTGGTCGACTGGCCCGGCGAGGCGACCGAGCCGCGCAAGTTTGTGTTCCTGGTCAGCGAAAGCCGGCCGCCGGCCTGCGCCGCCGATGCCCTGGCCGCCGAGCAGGCCGCGCGCAAGCGTGAAGAACTCAATGCGTTGTACGTGGCCCTCACGCGTGCCCGCCACACCCTGGTCATCTCGTCCATAGAACCCTACCGCGCCACCACCGAAAGCTGGTGGCAGCGCCTGCAGGGCCTGCTGGCCGAACTACCCGCACCCGTGGTCGATGAAAGCGCCGGCCTGCGCCCTGAGGCTGCGGATGCCGGCGTGTTCTACCTGCCCGAACTGCCGGAGCTGTCCGAAAGCCTGATGCCGGATCCCCCGGCCTTTGAGCATGTGGACGAAGATTCCCTGAAAGCGCGCATAGGCAAGGGCATGCACCGTCTGCTCGAATGGGGCGGCGCGCTGTCGCCCGAACAGGTGGCGGCCGCGGCCCGCGAATTCAGGTTGAGCCCGGCCCAGGCCGCGCAGTCGGCCTCGCTGGCCGGCCGCATCCTGGCGGGCGAGGGCGCCTGGGCCTGGCGGCCCGAGGTGCTGGCTTGGCAGGGCAACGAGGTCGACCTGGTCTACGCCGGCCAGGCGCTGCGGCTGGACCGCCTGGTGCAGCGCAGGGACGCGGGCCATGAAGGCCACTGGTGGGTGCTCGACTACAAATCGGCCGTCGCCCCGCAGCGGCAGCCCGCCCTGGTCGCGCAGCTGCAGGCCTATCGCGCGGCGGTCCAGCGCATTTACCCGGGCGCGCCGGTCAAGGCGGCTTTTCTCACGGGGCAGGGAACTGTGGTCGTGGTGGAGTGATCTCACCAAACTTGCCCGGCACCCCTGCCGATTGAAAGGCAACCATGTTCAAGTTCAAGCATCTGACGGTTTCACTGGCCTTGCTGGCCGCCATTCCTCTCGCGATGGCGCAGGCGCCCGCCAACCCCACACTGCGCCTGCGCGCCACGATTGAAAAAGTCGATGCCACCAGCCTCACGGTCAGGGAACGCAGCGGCGAAGTCATCACCCTGGTGCGACCCGCCGCGATGGACGTCTCCGAGGTCTACCCGCTGGCGCTGGCCGACATCAAGCCCGGCAGCTACATAGGCACGGCCGCCATGCCGCAGGCCGACGGCAGCCAGCTGGCGCTTGAAGTGGTGGTGTTTCCCGAAGCCGCGCGCGGCACCGGCGAAGGCCATCGCCCCTGGGACTTGCGACCCGAGAGCACCATGACCAATGCCACGGTGGCCGACCTGGCCGCCGCGCCTTCCACGGTGCCCGGCGGGCAAAAGCTCACGCTGCGCTACAAGGACGGCGAAAAAACCGTGATCGTTCCGCCCAATGCCCCCGTGGTGTCCTTCAAGCCCGGCAAGGCCGACGAAAACGTCTTGCTGGTGCCCGGCGCCAAAGTCATGATCACCGCGCAGGAGCAAGCCGGCAAGCCGACCGCGCTGCGCGTGATCGTCGGGCGCAACGGCTTTGCGCCACCTATGTAAACAGGGTGCTCGAAGAGCCGGTCAGGTCAAGAGCCGGCCGTCAAAGCCCACCACGCCCACGTCGACAAAGGTGCTGCCCACGCGGTTGCCGTTGCCATAGCTGACGCGCATGCCGCCCAGGTCGAAGTTGGTGATGCCGTCCAGCGCATTGATCAGCGAGTCCCGCGTCACCTTGGCGCCGCCGCGGCGCAGGCCTTCGGCCATCACGCGTGCGTTGACATAGGCTTCGAGGCCGAACAGCGTGTAGTCCTTCCAGCCGCTGGCCTGCATGTCGGCCTGGTAGCTGCGCACCAGCGTATTTTTATTGGACACCGGCGAGGGCACGATGATGGCGAAACCCACGCCGCGCGCCTTCTCGCCCATGGCCGTGATATTGACGGCGCTGGCCGCGTTGGACAAACCGTAGACCGTGCTGGTGCCGCCCGCATCGCGCAGGGCTTTCACGAACAGCGGCGCCACGCCCGACAGCACCATGATGACCACCTGCGGCTGCGCCTTCGCGATGGCCTTGGCCGCGGGTTCCACGTCGGTGCTGGTGTTGGTCGGCGTGGTGGCGATGATCGCCGGCTCCAGCTTCACCTCGGCCATCACCTTTTGGAAGGATGCCAGGATGGACAGGCCCAGCGGGTCCTTGGGGTGCACGATGCCGATGCGCGTGGTGCCCAGCGTGACGGCGGTGTGGATCAGTTTTTCGATTTCGGCGTCGAAGGTCGCGCGCACCCAGAACACATTGGGCGGGCTGTTTTTGCGCACCGCCGCGGCGCCGGCCACCGGGCCCACCACCGCGAAGTCGCGAATGGTTTCCACAATGGCCGCGCAGGGGCGCGTGCCCAGCGGGCTCAGGATGCCGAGCACCGAGTTGTCGGCCTGGAAGGCCAGGGCGTTGGCCTTGGCGAGGTCCGGCTTGAACTGGTCGTCCGCCGTGACCAGCTCGACCTTGGCGCCGTTGATGCCGCCGGCCTTGTTCAGGGCGTTGAAATAGGCCGTCGCGCCTTTCACCAGGTCGCCGCCAATGCCTTTTTCAAGGCCGGTCTGGTCCACCGTGGTGCCCAGGCGCAGGGTGCGGGACTGGGCCCAGGAAGGCGCCGCGAAGACCGCCGCGGCCGTCCCGCATTGCTGAAGAAAACGCCTGCGGGCGAAGGGAAGGGCGGTCGGCTTGTTCAATCGGGTCTCCGGTTTTTAGGACGCGCGATTTCCGAGATGGTAAGCACGCTTATTAATCCTAGCATGGGGTATGCCGCGCTTTGGTGAGGAAGATCGGGTTCATCGAACAATTTTTCGGGCCAGTCTCAGATTCTGAGATTTGCTTAAGTTGTTCGTACTAAGAGTGGGTGTTTTTGCCATCCGCACCTGTTGCCAGGAAATCACGGAGCGCTTGCGCCAAGCCTTTTTTGGAGAGACCTGATCTCGCGAAATGCGCGCGCGCCATGCCGCCCCCGGCGAGCCTTTGTCGCGCCCCTGTAATAATCGGGTCATCCCTGTTCCGACCCGGCGCGTCCGTCCTTGACGCTTTGCCCTTCGCCACCGCGAACGTTTCGGTTTTTTCTTCCCTGCTTAACCTGTGACCGCTGCACGCGGAATCCCCTTGACACCTGGCGCATCTCCTCTTGAATCAACACCCGCCGCCGCATTGCGCGTGGCCGTCATCGGCGGCGGCCCCGCCGGCCTGATGGCCGCCGAGACGCTGGCCGGCGCCGGGGCTGCCGTGTCCGTGCAGGTGTATGACGCCATGCCTTCGGTGGGCCGCAAGTTTTTGCTGGCCGGCATAGGCGGGCTCAACCTCACGCACTCCGAGCCGCCGCAGATTTTCCTCAGCCGCTACGGCGAGCGCGCCGCGCAACTGCAGCCCCTGCTGGCCGCCTTCGGCGCGGCCGAGCTGCGCGCCTGGGCCGAGGCCCTGGGCGTGGAAACCTTTATCGGCAGCTCCGGCCGCGTCTTTCCCAAGGACATGAAGGCCGCGCCGCTGCTGCGTGCCTGGCTGCAGCGCCTGCGCAATGCCGGCGTGAAGTTTTCCATGCGGCACCGCTGGCTGGGTTGGGCCGACGACGGCGCGCTCAGGTTTTCAACACCCGCCGGCGAAGTGCTGGCGCAGGCCGATGCCGTGGTGCTGGCCCTGGGCGGCGGCAGCTGGGCGCGGCTGGGCTCCGACGGCGCCTGGGTGCCGCTGCTGGCCGCGCGCGGCGTAGCGGTCGCGCCGCTGCTGCCTGCGAATTGCGGCTTTGACGTCGCGGCGCGGCCCGACAGCCCCGCGCAATTGCAGGAGGCGATTGCCGACCCCGGCGAAACTCGCCGTGAATTTTTGCAGGAGCTCATAGGCAAAAGCCCGCAGCCCCACACCGGCTGGACCGAACACTTCGCCAGCCGCTTCGCCGGCCAGCCCTTCAAGTCCGTCGCCATCCATTTCACGGACTCGCGCGGCCGCAGCTTCAGTCGCAAAGGCGAGTTCATCGCCACCGCCACCGGCGTCGAAGGCAGCCTGGTCTATGCCGCATCCCATTTGCTGCGCGACGAGATCGCCGCCCACGGCAGCGCCACCTTCATGCTGGACCTGCTGCCCGACAAATCAGTCGAACAGGTGCTGGTCGAAGTGCGCCACCCGCGCGGTTCGCGCTCCCTCTCCAGCCACCTCAAGAGCCGTTTGAATCTCGACGGCATCAAGGCCGCCATGTTGTATGAACTGCTGGGCAAAGACGCCATCGCCGACCCGGTGCGCCTGGCCGCCGGCATCAAGGCCTTGCCGGTGCGCGTAACCGCCGTCCGGCCTCTAGACGAAGCCATCAGCACGGCAGGCGGTGTGATGTTCGAAGCCATGGATGCGACATTGCAATTGCAAAAGCTCCAAGGCCCCGGCCAACCCGTGTTCTGCGCCGGCGAGATGCTGGACTGGGAAGCGCCTACGGGCGGCTACCTGCTGACCGCCTGCTTCGCCAGCGGCCGCGCCGCGGGGCAGGGCGTCATCGCGCACTTCGGCCTGTAATCCAATATTCCGGAAAAGGGGAAAGCCATGATCGTCCGTTTCAACATCGAACCCATGATGCAGGAAGAGTTCGAATACCGCGTGAGCTACGAAGGCGAAGAGCTCTTTGGTGACGCCGGCCTGGACAGCGTCGAGGCCTGCATCGTCGCCGCCACCGAAGGCCTGGGCCAGGACGCCATTGCGGCCGAAGTGGCCTACAAAGGCATCATCAGCGGCACCTACGCGCTCGCCTCGCTGGCACTGGCCTCGGCGCAGATCGCGCAGCATGCGCTGCAGACCACCGAGGCGATCGAAGAGGCGGCCCAATAGCCGCGCCGTTCATCTGATGAAGAGGTACTCCATCCTCTTTGTCTGCATGGGCAACATCTGCCGCAGCCCCACGGCCCACGGCGTGTTCCAGCGGAAAGTTCTGGACCGCGGCCTGGGCGGCCGGGTGCAGGTCGATTCAGCCGGCACGCACAACTACCACCCCGGCAACCCGCCCGATGAGCGCTCACAGGCGCATGCCTCCAAGCGAGGTTATGACCTCTCAGGCCTCAGGGCCCGGCAGATTTCGGATGCGGATTTTGAGCGCCACGATTTGATCCTGGCCATGGATTGGGACAACCTGGCTTTGGTGCAGGAGGAATGTCCCGCTGAGCATCTTCACAAAGTGCGCAGGCTCACGGAGTTTTGCTTGAAGCATGACAGCCCGGTGGTGCCTGATCCCTACTATGGCGGCAAGGATGGCTTTGAGCAGGTGCTGGACTTGGTGGAGGATGCTTGCGAGGGGCTAATGCGCCACGTTGAGCAGCGACTGTAGCGGGACGATATCCAGGCTGGCCGGATTTGCAATCCGGTACATAGGCGCTTTGCTGCCGGTGGAGCCTGCGAGAGGTCTTTTGAACGCCGCTCTGGGAATAAAACCCGCAAGAAACGCGGATTTGAGGTGAATAAGGTGACGAGCCTTGACCCCGGCACTGGCTCCACAGTTAGGGCTGCTTGGTTCCCCACCTGACCCGGTTGGCCGCTTTACCATGCGGGAAGGCCCGTCAATAGCTATTGTAAGGGCAGGGGAGGAAGATTCAAGGGCCTACCAGCTACAAACCGCATCGCTGCGGTGGCCATAGATATATCGGCGAAGCTTTTATGAATCGTGTTCAGCTTTTGCCAATTATGGCCTTAGCCTCTCGCGAAGATAATTTCTTCAGCGCGTTCACTAAAAGACTAGGCATTTCAAACCTTGATCTCGGTGGTTGTATTATTTATCGATTCAAAACGCTACCGGTGCTAACTCGCATAGGATAGCCAACCTGCCAGACCAGTTTTGGGCGCACATGCTATTTAACTCGTACGACTTCATTTTCCTTTTTCTTCCCTGCACATTGGCCGGTTTCTTTCTGTTCGGTGCTTTTGGGTACAAGCGAAGCGCGTCACTTTTTCTGGTCTTGGCTTCTCTGTTTTTTTACGGTTATTGGGACGCCAATTATTTGCCATTGCTACTAGGCTCAGTCCTATTGAATTTTTCATTGGGGCGTTGGCTGTCTCCCGGGGAAAGAGCGACGGATAAATTGAGGCAGGCTTTGCTTCTTATCGGCGTTTCGCTAAATCTTCTGGCGCTTAGCTACTTCAAATACACCGGATTTTTCATTGAAACGATAAATGCACTTACCGCCGGTACATTGAGAGCCGAACATATCGTGCTTCCGTTGGCAATTTCCTTTTTCACAATTACGCAAATCGCATATTTGGTTGATGCGTATTCAGGAAAGGTGAAGGAATACAGTCTCTTGGATTACATGTTGTTTGTGACCACGTTCCAACATTTGATTGCCGGGCCGATCGTTCACCACAAAAGTCTCGCGCCACAGTTTCAGTCTTCGGAGTTTTTCCGGCCACAAATAGTGAACATCAGTGTCGGCTTGACGTTCTTCATCATTGGACTAGCAAAAAAAGTGCTGGTTGCCGATCAAATGGCTCCTTATGCAGATGCAACATTCAGCATTGCTTCTGAAGGCGTTAAACCCTTTTTTCTAGAGGCTTGGCTTGGGATACTCGCCTTTATTGTCCAAATTTACTACGACTTTTCAGGATATTCAGAAATGGCAATCGGCTTGGGATTGCTATTCAATATTCGGTTGCCCGTAAATTTTGCATCCCCATATCAGGCAGTAAATATAAGTGACCTTTGGCGGCGGTGGCATGTCACTTTGTCGCAATTCTTGCGCGAATACCTTTTTACCCCACTTGCCCTATTTACAGCGCGCCGGGGTTGGGGCTGGGGTGTCTATCCTGCACTTATGCTAACAATGGTGATTGCAGGCCTTTGGCACGGGGCAGGCAATAACTATGTTCTTTTTGGGCTGCTCATGGGCGTCTATATCTGCGTGCATTACCTATGGCAGTCAGTCTGCCGAAGATGGATAAAAAAGACCAATTCCGCTACAGGAAATCTTGTTCGACGAGTCGCATCCAAAGTTTTGACCTTCTTTTGCGTCGTTGTTGCTTGGGTCATCTTTCGGGCTGATACGCCAAGAAGTGCATGGATATATTTGCAAGGAATGCTTTCCTCCACTGGGGGGAGCACTGGAACAATGCACTCCGGCCTTAACACGCTTTCCTCTGGCTCGATTGTTAACGCCTATATCGCAGTACTGCCATGGATTGCGATAGTCTTATTCCTGCCCAATATCTTGTGGTGGATGGCTGATTATTCTCAAGAATTAGAGTTGGATAAAAAGCTGCGGCCCAAGCTGAGTCAGTTGCACCGTTTTTTAAAATGGCGACCGAATGTATGGTGGGGGTGTGCTGCAGGTATAGGCGCGGTGTTTTCTCTGATTGGAATAGGCGAAAAAACAGTGAATTTTATTTACTTCCAATTTTAATAGGCTGGTTTTTCCTTCAATAGGCCGAGTCTTTTCACTGCAATCTGTGTGAACTTGGTAGCGCCGATTAAGTTCATATGATCAATGTCGTACAGATAGGGTAGCGATATGCCGGATGTGCCGTCTGGAAGAGACTCATAGGGAAAACTATCCATCATCGAGCGGTTGATAAAATGGCGATTGCCAAGGCCATAAGATGCGGCGTCACTCATGACTATGTTCTGTGAACATTGCCGAAATTGTTGAAGTATTTGCTCGTAGGTTCGCAGATCTTCTTTTTTGTAATTAGCCATCATGTATGGGCTTTCCGGGAGATCAATTACATACAGATCGATACCTTCCCGATTTATTAATTTGCAAAAAGCATCAATCTTTTCTTTTATGTTTGCCTCGAACACAATGCTCTTTTGATTCTCTTTCCATATCAATTTTGACTCTGTCGATTCTTTTTCTATTAGGCCGGTGGCGGACGATTCGCGAGTTGATTCAACCTTGATGAAATGAGTCGACAGTGTTCTTTGCAATGCCTTTCCCGGGCTGGTTTCCGGATGCTCTTTCCACTTATATGCGAGCTTGATCATGTCCCTGGCTGAAGCCAAGTTATATCGGGAACGAAAGGTATTCAGCAGATTTGTGTGCTGAGCCAGCTGGGCTTCCTTCCCCTTGCGATTGGTGAATTGCCAGATACTGGTACCGTAGACGATCTTCTTTGGGTAGCCATTATTTTCCCGAAATTTCTGCATGATTGCTGGCAGTGTTTCGAGATACAGAGCCCCCATCATGCAAGCTGAAATATTCGGCGTTCCCGTGAGCTGGCTCACATTGTTGAAGTTCCATCCAGCATAGCTGTGAGAGTCGCCAATAAAAAATAACTCTGATTGAGTCAAACCGGCGGTTGCACAGCCAAACGAGCTGTTTTCACGAAGGCTTGCCAGATAGTTATCTGTATTGGCACGCAGACTATATTGACCCGCCGCAATAAGGCTCGCTGAGACAACAATAGCCGTTAGAAAAAACGCGAGTAGATAGCGTCTAGGACTTGTCATGGACAAGCGATGATCACGCATGAGATGGTGGCTTTTCTTTTCACAGCCTGTTCAACCGTCATTCCCGTTTCAGGAAACAAATGGTTTTCGATGATTTTCAAACCGGAAGCCACGACAAGCGCGGTAGCTTCGGCCGGCGAATTGAGCAGGTAAATGTGATCCGGTGCGGGCGAGTTCACCGGGACATTGATAAAAATCCGACCGTCTGAGGAAAGATTTTTAGCGACACCTTTGAGTAAAGAGAGTGGGTCTTCTACATGTTCCAATACTTCACTCAGCACTATGCTGTCAAAAGTTTCTGTAACCGTTCCAGCGGCGGCATCCCGCAAACTGAAGTCGATTTCCATCTTGATGCCTAGTTTGTCGAGACAGTGTTGAGTCAATTTCAATGATGTGTCGCTAATATCCCAGCCCGAAAGGCGAGACACTCGCCCGGATTTGGCCGCAAAATACATAAACAATCCATGTCCAGGGCCAATCTCCAGATGTCGACTATTGGGTTTATTTGAGGAAAAGAAGCTGCGCTTGAGCAGGCTGGCTGCGCCCCGATGGTTGCTCCAATAGAGTTGCGAGATTAATAAACCGTCCATGTATTTCGTCATGTAGTCCGGCTTGCCATAAACTGAGCTCTCGACTTGATTGAGGAGAGAGAACCGATATGTGCCAGTTCTTGAGAAGTGCAACTGCTCACGAGTGAATTCCTCGCACATCCAGCGGTAGCTCTCAATATATTTTGGCAGGTGATCTCCGGCTATCCTCAAAATGAGTTCGGCGAATTCATGAGCATCCTCCAGCTCTTGCGCAGTCCTTGAGATCAGCGCACGACCGAGGAATTTTTTATGTTCGGGCCACAATTTGAGGGTGGCGTCGATCAAGACTCTTAATGATGAATCTTCCGGGAAATCTGCAAGCAGTTGACTTTGTTCATTCATCGATGTTCTCTCTTTTTGCTTCCGGTAGATCAAGGTATTTCATATTTCCAGGCGCGGTTCCCGGAGTCATTGCAGAGATGATTTGATATGCAACTTCGCTGGCCGACGCATAACCGCGAGAGGATTGTGAGGCATTTGTCATGTCGGTCAGCATACGAGGGGGGCGCACGATAACAAAGTTTTTTGACGGAATTTCCCTTGCGATCGCACAAATCCAGCCCTCAATTGCACATTTCGCAGCCGTATAGGCGCTGAATTTTGGTTCTGGATGCACGACAAAAATCGATGAAATCGTTAGAAATGTCCCGCCTGGCTTAAGTACTTGAAGCAACCCGTAGCTAGTTCGTACGGTAATGCCCAAAGCGATGGATACATAAGCCAACACGTCTTCTTCCGATTGCTCCGGCAGGCTCGCGGCAATCGGTGGGGGTAACGCACTATTGATGAGTACGTCGATTTCGATGGCATTTCTTTTTATGGTTCCTAGAACTGCCTCCACGCCAATAGAGGTAGAGACATCGCCTTGAGCTAGCGTGGCTTTTCTTCCTAGTGACTCTATGTCTTGTTTTATGCTTAAGGCTTCAGCGGTGTTTGATCGATAGTTAACAACTACATCAGCGCCGTGAAGCGCAAAGGCGCGCGCCAGGACTGAACCCAGTCCGCGGCTTGCTCCAGTGACAAGTATGGTCTTTCCAGCGAATTTATTTGATATTCCGATCGCTGCTTGCAAGGTCGACAAGTCAAATCGAACGGGCTCGGGACGAACCCACGAGACAATGTTGAATGAGACTATGCCCGCTCCCATCCCTGTAATTTCGATGTGATTGAATTGTTCKTGAAGCTCCGCACTTAGGGCGCTCAAGTTGAACTGTGTGGCTTCGATTTTGTTGTCGAAAGTAAACTCGAAATTGGTGAACAAAGCCTGTCGACCTGGAATCTGCATGCCAACCAAATAACTCGCCCAGCATATCGCCTCAATCTGGTGCATTGGGAGTTGCTCCACCCGCAACTCGAAGTCATTTGCTAATTTCTCAATTGCATTGATATCAATCTGATAGCGCCTGGCCTCTTCTATGATTTCAGGTATGTCATCCTTAAAGTTAATTCCGGCCCTGGCCGCTAGCAGGGGGGAGAATTTTCTTGGGCGCATTTCGATGCTTGCAGATGAAGCATTCGCCCAAGTAAAGCTCAAACTCATGCGAATGCTTGCATTCTTCCGGATACGAACGACGACTTGATGCCCTTTGTCTTCGATTTGAACTTGATATTCTTCGTCCAGAAATAAGGGTTTCTTGAAATTCACCTTTATGAATTCCAACTGAAACGCGCGTCCTTTTGCCCAATGACCAAGCGACCAAAGCACGGCAGCGCAGCCGTAGAAGACGCGGCGCCCAAAAGGGGTGGAGTGAGCGTATTGCTCATCCAGATGAAGAGGATTGATGTCGTGCGACAGTTGCGCAAAAATCGTCAGTTGCTGTTCGCTGAACTTCATATCAAGACGCTACAAACACTGAGTGGTTCAATTGGGCATTGATGGTTTCTTTGGCACTGAGGTCGAAGACCCACAACGTACTTCCATCAGGGTCGGTTTTTTCAAGGGTAAAGCCGAGTTCAAGATAAAGTTCTGCAACCATTCCATTCTTTGCGGTGGGCACATAGCGTCCCATTATTTTTTTCAGAGACAGGTCTAAGGCGCTTTGCAGGATGCGCTTGAAAAGTAGACGCTCGACCCCTCTTTTCAATACTCTGCAGCTCATTAGCCAGGTGTCGATGCTGAGATATTGCTTTTCTACAGTTGCCATAAATACGGAAATCAGGCCGTACTGGCTAAAACGATCCTCGAGCCTTACCATGAAAGTCAATGCCGATGCATCGTTCATCCATCCTCGAATTTGCGTTTCTGTATACCGGCGTGTCGTTAGATTGAATTGATTGGTCTTGTTTATTAGTTGAGTTATACGGGGGATATTGATTTCATCAAATGGTGAGACACTGCCTGTCATTTGGAGGTCGCGCAAATACTCGTTGTAATCGCCAGCTTTTAGCTGAGCAGAACTCCGTTCAACTGCTGACCGATAAGACGCGGTGCGATTCATGTCCTCCTGAGTCAATGCGACAACGTCAAGCAACTTGCATTGCCCGAGGGCACGAGCATATTCTGCGGGATCGTCGGGTAGGGGGAGAATGGCCACTTGCGGCAGGCTCCGGCGAACTATCTCCCGTTCGGCGGGATTGTCATCCACAAATATCATGGAATCCAGGCCAATGTTCAGGGCGGCCGCAATGTCTATTAGGTTTTGATCCTTTGGCTGCCAATTTGCGCAGAAGTAGCTGAAATCTTCAAGCTTTAAAACCATTTCGCTGCGCTTGAGAAAGGGCTCTTGCGCTGTATCGAGATCATTCTTGCTACAGGCTGCAAGCAGAATGCCCCTATTTTTTAATGCCTTGATCGCGGTCTGAAATCTTCTGAATCCTTCGCCTCCGCTGGAGTCCTCGCCAATTTGAATTCCAGAAATTCCATCGTCGCCAATCACGCCCCCCCAAAGTGTGTTGTCGAGATCGAGCACCAGGCATTTTCTGTTCTTGCCGTATACGCCAGCGATGACGGCGGCTAAGTTGTCTGCATAGACCGTCCAAAATGGCTCAGCGACCGGAATTTTGGAGAGGTCGTATAGCCGATCGTCACGCCATGCTCTCCCGCCGTGGAATCTGGCCATCGCAGACACGCCGTTGAAATGAACGTACGACGGAGCTTGGAGGGCAAGTGCTCGATTAACGTCCAGGATGTAGTTGGTGACGCTTTTGGCATATTTGACTTCGTAGTTACCGAATGCTCCGACGTCTTCGAGTTCAAAATCATTGGCAATGATTTCGCAATCCAGGAGGTGATGCGCTGCTTTCCAAAGCGAAAGCCAGCGCTCGATTTCAGGTTCGAGTTCTTCAAAATGCAGATGTTCTCGCCCAACATAAAAGTAACAAAGATCGGGGGCGAATAGTTGCAGTTCACGGTCTTGCGAAAGAATCGCTTGTTCATGCAGGCCATACTCGGAAACCCACAATTGCGCAAAAATTCCACGTTTCAACAACTGCAGTTGAAGCCATGGCTGTACTGCCTGAAATGTATACCCTGACAGGACCGCTATTTTCTTGATTAAGAACCCAGCTTCTACGAACGTTTCAAGTGAAATCTTGCTTAGACTTCGAGCCAGCATCGGGGCTTGACTTGGATTGAAGTCTTGTGCGGACAAGGCATCAAGAATTAAGGAGAGAGCTTCCCGTGGACTGGCCTCGATTGCCGTGTGGATCTTTGACCGAAGGCTTGGCATTTTTTAGTTAACGAAGTTTAGTTGCCCTGGATTTTTGCCTGAACCAAGTCAACCAGATCACCCGCAGTTTTTAGCCTATGCACTTCACTTGCAGTGATTCGAATTGAAAATTCGCGTTCCGCTGCAACAATTAAATGTACGTGCGCAAGTGAATCCCATCCTTCAACATCATCCGCAGTCAACTCACGGTCAAAGATGACTTCATCGTTGTCAAACACATCGCGCATCAAGGTTTGCAGGCGTTGTTCAATCTGTGGCATAAAATTTCCGGGGTAAGTTGGAGATGAGGAGTTGAAGCAACTTGGCGATGGTTGCTAGTCATTGACGGCGTTGGCAAATATTTTAGCAGGCGGAGCCGATTCACCCTCGACTGGAGGATGTGGAAATGGGGTCGCGAGATCTCTTCCACCATTTTAGTTGCAAGACAAAAGCTGAGGTGGGACTTGACGTAGGTCTGTGAGTAGTGGGGTGATAGCGCTTTAGAATCGTTCCATGTCCTATCTCGTCCTAGCCCGTAAATACCGCCCCAAAAATTTCTCGGAAATGGTGGGGCAGTCGCATGTGGTGCAGGCCCTGGGCAATGCGCTGGCTACCAAGCGTTTGCACCATGCTTACCTGTTCACTGGCACGCGGGGTGTGGGCAAGACGACGATTTCGCGAATCCTGGCCAAGTCGCTGAACTGCCTGGGCCCGGACGGGCAGGGCGGCATCACGGCCACGCCTTGCGGCGTGTGCCAGGCCTGCACCGACATCGACAGCGGCCGTTTTGTGGATTACACGGAACTGGATGCCGCGTCCAACCGTGGTGTCGATGAAATCGCGCAACTGCTGGAGCAAGCGGTTTACAAACCCGTTGTGGGGCGCTTCAAGGTCTTCATGATCGACGAAGTTCACATGCTCACGAACACGGCGTTCAACGCCATGCTCAAGACGCTGGAAGAGCCCCCCGAATACCTGAAGTTCGTGCTGGCCACGACCGACCCGCAGAAGGTGCCGGCCACGGTGCTGTCGCGCTGCCTGCAGTTCAACCTGCGGCCCATGGCCCCCGAGACCGTTCTGGAGCATTTGACGCAGGTGCTGGGCGTCGAGAATGTTCCGGCCGAGCCGCAGGCGCTGCGCCTCTTGGCGCGCGCGGCGCGCGGCTCCATGCGCGATGCGCTGTCTTTGACCGACCAGGCGATTGCCTTCGGCTCGGGCTCGCTCGACGAAACCAGCGTGCGCACCATGCTGGGCAGCGTGGACCGCAGCTATGTGTACCGCCTGCTCGATGCGCTGGCGCGCGGCGACGGCAAGACCGTGGTGGAAACCTCGGAGGCGCTGCGCCTCAACGGCCTGAGCGCGGCCTCCACGCTCGAAGAAATGACCACGGTGCTGCAGCGCATGGCGGTGCTGCAGGCGGTGCCGGAGATGGGCGAGGGCGGCGACGATGCCGACCCGGACATCGCCGAGACGGCGCGGCTGGCGCGCGCGCTGCCGGCCGACGAAACCCAGCTGCTCTACAGCCTGTGCCTGCACGGCCGCGGCGAGCTGGGCCTGGCGCCCGACGAATACGCGGGCCTGACCATGGTGCTGCTGCGCCTGCTGGCCTTCAAACCCTCGGCTTCTTCGGCCAGCACCCAAGCGGGGGGTGCCGCCGAGCCCGGAAAAAAGCCCCAGCCTGAGGTCGCGCGGGCTGCTGCGCCCGCGCCGGTCGCCGCACCTGCGCCGGCAGCGCCGGCCCCGGCACCTGCATTTGAAAGAAGGCCGCCTGTGGCGCCTCCAGCCCCCCCGGCGCCGGCTGCCCAGGCCGAGCGCGCGCAGGCTGCCCCCCATGTCACCGCCAGCGCGCCGGCCATGCCGGAGCCGCCGCCTGTGCAGGCTGCGCCCCCGCAACCGCCACAGCGCCCGCCGGCCAGCGCGCCTTCGACCACGCCCCCGCCGCTGGTGCCCGTACCCCTGGGCGAAGCCTGGAGCCAGACCGTCAACCAGATGGTCGCGGCCGAGGCCGTGGCGGCTCTGACGCGCGAGCTGGGCCTGCAGTCGGAGCTGCGCAGCCAGGACGGCGCGCTGTGGACGCTGCGGGTTGAGCGCGAGTCGCTGAACCAGGCGGCCGCGCGCGAAAAGCTGCAGGCCGCCCTGCAAACCCATGTGGGCGACCCGGCCCTCAAGCTGGTGGTGGAGGTCGGCCCGGTCACCGACACCCCGGCCCGCCGCAATGGCGCCGCCGCGGCCGAGCGCCAGCGCGCGGCGGAAGAACTGATACAAAACGACCCGCTGGTGCAGGACATGATGCGCGACTGGGGAGCGAAAATTGTCCCCGGCAGCATACGGCCGCTGGCCGCCAAGTCGATATGATTAAAGCCAGTCGCAAGCACGCATTGCAAACACCCGACACCGCCCAAACTCCCCGATTTCACGATTCAAAAGGAACACGCCATGTTTAACAAAGGACAACTCGCCGGCCTCATGAAGCAGGCCCAGGCCATGCAGGACAACCTCAAGAAAGCCCAGGACGAGCTGGCTTTTGTGGAAGTGACGGCCGAGGCCGGCGCCGGCCTGGTGAAGGTCACCATGACCTGCAAGCACGACGTCAAGCGCATCGAGATCGACCCCAGCCTGCTGGCCGACGACAAGGACATGCTCGAAGACCTGGTGGCCGCGGCCTTTAACGCCGCCGTGCGCAAGGCCGAGGAAGTCAGCCAGGAAAAGATGGGCAAGCTGACAGCCGGCCTCCCACCCGGCATGAAGCTCCCCTTCTAAAACTGTGGGCCCCCACGTTCGCTCGCTGCGCGTAGCTCTCTGCCCCCCGAGGGGGCGCTGCGCCTGCGGCCCGGCAAAGCCGGTTCCGCGGCCCCGGCTGATCTCGTGCAGGCACACGCTTGCGCCGCATTAACTTCCACCATGGCTGATTCCAACGCTCTCGAAGGCCTGACCCAGGCGCTGCGCAAGCTGCCGGGCGTGGGCGCCAAGTCGGCGGCGCGCATGGCCTTTCATTTGCTGCAGCATGACAAACCCGGCGCCTTGCAGATTGCGCGCGCGCTCGAGCATGCGGTCGGCAGCGTGCGGCACTGTAGCCTGTGCAACACCCTGACCGAGCAGGAGCTCTGCACCACCTGCGCGAACCCGCAGCGCGACCGCAGCAAGCTGTGTGTGGTCGAGACGCCGGCCGACCAGGCGGCGCTGGAGCGCACGCTGGCCTACAAGGGCCTGTACTTCGTGCTGATGGGCAAGCTGAGCCCGCTGGACGGCATAGGCCCCAACGACATCGGCCTGCAAAAGCTGTTCGACCGCGTCGTGCCCAAGGACGAGCGCGGCGAGGCCTTGCCGCCGGCCTCGCGCGAGGTGCAGGAAGTGATCCTCGCGACCAACTTCACGGCCGAAGGCGAGGCCACGGCGCATGTGATCGCCCAGGCGCTCAAAAGCCGCGGCGTGCAGGTGACGCGCCTGGCGCGCGGCGTGCCGGTGGGCAGCGAACTTGAATACGTGGACCTGGGCACGATTGCCCATGCGCTGGTGGACCGCCGCTGAGGGGCGGCGATATTTTTTTGATTGCGGCCAGGCCATGATCGCAACGGCCGCAACGACACAACAACAAACGAAAGGAACCCACCCATGACATTCGCACGCTTCACCATTGCCTATTGGTGTGTCCTGATCGCGGCCCTGTTGCCTATCGCCTGCGCGGCGCTGGCCAAATACGGCATGATGGGCACGCCCCGGCGCGACGGCGGCKTTGACAACCACAACCCGCGCGGCTGGCTGGCGCGGCAAACCGACTGGCGCGGCCGCGCGAATGCGGCCCAGCACAACACCTTTGAAGCGCTGCCTTTTTTCTTCGCGGCGGTGATCATCGCGCACCTGCTGCAAGCTGGGCAGACGCGGCTGGACATCCTGGCCCTGCTGTTTGTCTTTCTGCGCATCGCCTACATCATGATGTACGTGGCCGACCTGGCCAAAGCGCGTTCGGCTGTCTGGGCCGTCGCGCTCTTCATCAACATCTGCATCCTCTTTTCGGGCTACCGCTAAACAGATCAAACGCGCGCGGAGAGTGCGTCGGCCGCGGTAACCTTTGGTAACCCCGAGCACCTCATTTTTGGTAAAAACCCGCACGGGATGACCCCGATGCGGGTTTTTTTACGTCTCGATAAGCTTGTGCCATCCACAAGAAGAGAGGCTTTGCATGAACCGCCATCCCCTGATTTCCCGCCGCGGCTTTGCCGGCGGCACTGCGCTGGCTGTGGCGACGCTGGCATTCCCATCGCTGCGCGCCCAGCCCAAACCCGAGAAGAGCAAGATCGCGATTGCAGTCGGCGGCAAGGCCGCTTTCTATTACCTGCCGCTCACGATCTCCGAGCAACTGGGCTACTTCAAGGCCGAGGGCCTGGACATCGAGATCAGCGACTTTGCCGGCGGCGCGCGCGCGCTGCAGGCCGTGGTGGGCGGCTCGGCCGACGTGTGTTCGGGCGCGTTTGAGCACACCATCAACCTGCAGGCCAAGAACCAGATGTTCCAGGCCTTTGTGCTGCAGGGCAGGGCGCCGCAGATCGCTTTCGGCATCTCGACGAAGAACATGCCCAACTACAAGACCCTGGCCGACCTCAAGGGCAAGAAGATCGGTGTGTCGGCGCCGGGCTCGTCGACCAACATGATGGCCAACCTGGTGCTATCGCGCGCGGGCCTCAAGCCCGGCGACGTGAGTTTTATCGGCGTGGGCACGGCGGCCGGCGCGTTGACCGCGCTGCGATCGGGGCAGATCGATGCGATGAGCAACACCGATCCGGTGATGACCATGCTCGAGCAAAAAGGCGAGGTCAAGATCATCAGCGACACGCGCACGCTCAAGGGCACGGTGGAAGTCTTCGGCGGTTCCATGCCGGCGGGCTGCCTGTATGCGCCGCTGGAGTTCGTGCAAAAGAATCCCAACACCTGCCAGGCGCTGGCCAACGCGATCGTGCACGGCCTCAAGTGGCTGCAGACCGCCGGCCCGGGCGACATCATCAAGACCGTGCCCGAGAGCTATCTGCTCGGCGACCGTGCGCTTTACCTGGCTTCGTTCAACAAGGTGCGCGAGGCGATTTCGCTCGATGGCATCATCCCCGACGACGGCGCGCGCACGGCGCTCAAGGCATTGGCAAGCTTTGACCCCAGCATCAAGGCCGACAAGATAGACATCGCCAAGACCTATACGAACGAGTTCGCCCGCAAGGCCAAGGACCGATTCAAGGCCTAGGCCTGGAGCCCCCACGCTCCCCACTTCGAGCCTGCGGCGCGCTGCCCCTTGCTTGTGTATCGGGGTGCTGCGCCTGCGGTCTGGCAAAGCCAGTCCCGCGGCCCCTGCTGGTGAAGACAGATGCCCCCGTCGCTCGTTCGTTGCTCCCCCAATCCTTCATCGTTGAGCTGCCTCGCGCAGGCAGCTTGCTGTAAGCTCCCGCCATGCCAGAACCCGACAACGCCTACGCCCTGGAGCTGATCGACATCAGCTGCACCTTTCGTTCGCGCGACGATGCGGGCCAGCGCTACACGGCGGTCAGCGATACCACCTTGCGCATACGGGCCGGTGAATTCGTTTCGGTCGTCGGGCCGACGGGCTGCGGCAAATCGACACTGCTCAACATAGGCGCCGGCCTGCTCGAGGCCTCGTCGGGTGAGGTCAGGGTCTTTGGCCAGCCGCTGGCCGGCATCAACACGCGCGCCGGCTATATGTTCCAGACCGAGGCCCTGATGCCCTGGCGCAGCGCGCTGGCCAACGTCATGATGGGCCTGCAGTACCGCGGTATTCCAGACGACGAGGCGCGCCGCCAGGCGCAGGCCTGGTTGGAGCGCGTGGGCCTGGGCGGCTTCGGCGACCGCTACCCGCACCAGCTTTCGGGCGGCATGCGCAAGCGCACCGCGCTGGCCCAGGTGCTGGCGCTGGACCCGGACATCATCCTGATGGACGAGCCTTTCAGCGCGCTCGACATCCAGACCCGCCAGCTCATGGAAAACGAGGTGCTGGAACTCTGGGCCGCCAAAAAGAAGGCGGTGCTCTTCATCACCCACGACCTCGACGAGGCCATCGCCATGAGCGACCGCGTGGTCGTGCTGTCGGCCGGCCCGGGCACGCACCCCATGGGCGAGTTCGCGATCGACCTGCCGCGCCCACGCGACGTGGCCGAGGTGCGCCACCAGCCGCGCTTTGTCGAGCTGCACACGCAGATCTGGAACGTGCTGCGCGACGAGGTGCTCAAGGGTTATGCGCAGCAACTGAAGAAGGCCGCCTGAGTATGTGGCGGCATATCAATCCTTCTGAAAAAAACCTGCGCGCCTGGCAAATCGGCCTGCTGGTCGTCATCCTGCTGGTCTGGCACGCCGCTTCGCGTGACCAGAAGATTGCGTTTTTCCTGGGCGAGCCTATCAAGGTGGCGGGCCGGGTCTGGAGCTGGTTCATGCCTTTCGGGTTCGGCCCCAGCGCGCTGTTTCCCGACGGGCTGCCCGGCAATGCCGACATTTATTTGCACCTGGGCACGACCTTGCTGGAGACCGTGCTGGCGTTCGGCATAGGCACGGTGCTGGGCCTGGCCTGCGGCCTGTGGCTGGCGCTCGCGCCCACGGCCAGCGCCATCCTGGATCCCTACATCAAGGCCGCCAACTCCATGCCGCGTGTGATCCTCGCGCCCATCTTCTCGCTGTGGCTGGGCCTGGGCATCTGGAGCAAGGTGGCGCTGGCCGTCACGCTGGTGTTTTTCATCGTGTTCTTCAACGTCTATCAGGGCGTCAAGGAAGTCAGTCCGGTGGTGCTGGCCAATGCCCGCATGCTAGGCGCCAACCAGCGGCAGCTACTGCGCACCGTGTACCTGCCCAGCGCCACAAGCTGGGTGTTCTCCAGCCTGCACACCTCGGTGGGCCTGGCGTTTGTCGGCGCGGTGGTGGGTGAGTACCTGGGCTCGGCGCGCGGGGTGGGCTACCTGATCCTGCAGGCCGAGGGCACCTTCGACGTCAACACCGTGTTCGCCGGCATCGTGGTGCTGACGGCCTTTGCGCTGGTGTTGGACGGTATCGTGGGGCGGCTCGAGAAACGCCTCATGAAGTGGCAGCCGCGCAGCGGCGAGACGGAAAAGCTCTGACGCTTTGCGCATCCCCTTTCCCTGTACCGCAAGTTCCTGTCGTCCTACAGTCTCCGGCTGCTTGCCTGCTTACAGTCAAGGCCGGACTTGCGCCATTCCGGGCCTCCTTGCCGCCGCGCAAGGGGAGGCGGGCAGGCCGGCATCCAAAACTCCAAGGAAAACGCCATGAACCTTTCTCTCAGCATAGGCCCGCTTGTCTCCCTGATCGCGGGCGTCCTGATCCTGATCATTCCGCGCCTGCTCAACTACATCGTGGCGATCTACCTGATCGTCATCGGCCTGATAGGCCTGTTCGGCGTCGGCACCCTCAAGCTTTAGCGGCGGGAGGCCTGGGGCTTCAGCGTTTTTTGGATTTCACGACGGGCTTGGCCGTGCTGCGCTTGACGGCCTTCACGCTGCTTTTGCCTTTGCCGCGGCCAGCCGAAGCGGCATGGCTTTTGACCGGCAGGAACACCACCACCTGGTGGCCGACCTTGAAGGCGCTGGAGGCGCTGACGTTGTTCCATTCGGCCACGCTGGCGGCGCTCAGGCCGTAGCGTTTGGCGATGGTGGCCACCGATTCGCCCTTGCGGGCCTTGACGGTGGTGCGCCGCGTGACGATTTCGGGCGCGAAGGACACCTGGGCGGTGTCGGCGATGTGGGAGGTGACGTCGTTTTCAACCTTGGCCGAACGCGGCACCAGCAGGGTGGAGCCGGCCTTGATCAGCATGCGCGGCGGAATGTTGTTGACGCCGCGCAGGTCGGCTTCGCTCATGCCGGTGCGGCGCGCTGCCTCGGCCGGGTTCATGGTGCTGGGCGCGGTCCAGGCGGTCCAGCTCGCGTACTGGCCCTGGGTGTAAGCCTCGAAGTTGCGCTGGAACACCGTGGCGTTGTCCCAGGGCAGCAAAATCTGCGGCGTGCCGGCGGCGATGATGACGGGGCGGTGCGCCGAAGGGTTCAGCGCCTTGAAGTCCTCGATCTTGACGTCGGCCAGGCGCGCGGCCAGGGCCACGTCGATGTCGCGCGTGATCAGCACCTGCTGGAAGTAGGGGTGGTTTTCGATCAGCGGCAGTTCGGCGCGGAAAGCCTGCGGATTGGCGACGATGTTTTTGACGGCCTGCAGCTTGGGCACGTAGAGCCGGGTTTCCGCGGGCATGTTCAGGTCGGCATAGGTGGTGCCCAGGCCGGCGCGCTGGTTCTTGGCGATGGCGCGGCCCACGCTGCCTTCGCCCCAGTTGTAGGCGGCCAGCGCCAGGTGCCAGTCGCCGAACATGCCGTAAAGCTTTTGCAGGTAGTCCAGCGCGGCGCGGGTGGAGGCCAGCACGTCGCGGCGGTCGTCGCGGAAGGCGTTTTGCTTCAGGTCGAAATACTTGCCGGTGGCCGGCATGAATTGCCACATGCCGGCGGCCTTGGCGCTGGAGACGGCCTGCGGGTTGAAGGCGCTCTCGATGAAGGGCAGCAGGGCCAGCTCGGTGGGCATCTGGCGGCGCTCGAGCTCTTCAACGATGTGAAACAGGTATTTGCTGGAGCGCTCGGTCATGCGCTGGATGTAGTCGGGCCGGCTGGCATACCACTGCTCGCGATCGGTGACGAGTTCGTTTTGCAGGTCGGGCATGGCAAAGCCGCGGCGTATGCGGTCCCAGAGTTCCTTGGGGGGCTCGGTGGAGGCGACGTTCTGGTGCGAGCCTGCCTGGCCCGGCGTGATGGCCTGCAGCGGGCCGCTGGGCAGCAGCGGTTTGGTGGCGGGGCCGCCGGTGGTCAGCACCGGGTCGCTGGGCAGGCCGGGCGCCTGGGTGGCGCAACCCGCCAGCAGCGCCGTGACGAGGACGGCGGCCAGCGAAACAAGGCGGAAAAAAGAGAAGGAGGAAGGGACTGAAGCGGCAGTGGTGCGGGAATGTGGCGTCATTTGAATTGGTTTTTCCACTGCCGGATGGCGGCAAATACGGTGGTCTCGTCACGGGCCGACGCATCAAAGTGCCGGGCAGCCGCCATGATAGTGGCTTGCCGCGTCCGCAAGAAGGGATTAATCCGCAATTCCTGCGCTATCGAACTCGGCAGGGTCGGCACCCCCTGCTCGCGCAGGCGTATGCATTGGGCCTGGTAGGCCGCCAGGTCGGCGTTGCCGGGCTCCACGACCATGGCAAAACGCAGGTTGCTGAGCGTGTATTCATGGGTGCAGCAGACCACGGTGTTGCCGGGCAGGGCGGCGAGCTTGTCGAGTGAGGCCAGCATCTGCGCCGGCGTGCCTTCAAACAGGCGCCCGCAACCGCCCGAGAACAGCGTGTCGCCGCAGAACAGCAGGGGTTGGCCGTCCACGGCAAGGCCATCCGGCGCCGGGCCGCCCCAAGCCGGATGAGCCCCCTCGGGGGGCAGCGCATCACGCGAAGCGGAAAGCGTGGGGGCAAGGTAATAGGCGATGTGGCCCGCCGTGTGGCCGGGCACGTCAATCACCTGGAAATCGAGGCCGAGCGCGTTGGCCGTGCTGCCGCCCTTGAGGTGTGTGTAAGGCTGGGGAATGCGCTCGGTGGCCGGGCCCCAGACCTGGGCGCCCGTGGCTTCGCGAAGGGCATCCACGCCGCCTGTGTGGTCCGCATGGTGGTGCGTGACTAGAATCGACTCCAGTTGCAATGCGTGCTCGTCCAGGGTGCGCAGCACCGGCCCGGCATCTCCCGGGTCCACAACCAGGGCGCGTTTGCCGTCATGCAACAACCAGAGGTAGTTGTCGTCAAAGGCGGGAATCGGGATCAAAAACATACATGCACATGCGGTGGTTGGAACTTGATGAGCTCTGAAATTATAGGTTTGACCGACTGGCTGAAGACGCCGCCCGGCGCTTATCTGCTGGGCTGGGAGCGCACGCATTTCGACGAGGCCGTGAGCGACGTGTTCGGCTACCACGCCCTGCAGCTGGGCCTGCCGGAACTCGATGCCCTGCAAGCAAACCGCATGCCGCACAAATGGCTGGCGCTCGAGTCCCTTGCTCCTGCCGCCGCGCCTTCACCGGCTCTTGGTGCGACTGCCGCCCCCGCGGCAAGTTCCCGGCGCGCGGCCCTGCTGACCGACTCGGGCGCCTTGCCGTTCCCGGAAAGCAGCCTGGACCTGGTGGTGCTGCCGCACACGCTGGAGCTCAGCCGCGACCCGCACGCCACGCTGCGCGAAGTCAGCCGCGTGCTGGTGCCCGAGGGCCGCGTGGTCATCAGCGGGCTGAACCCCACCAGCCTCTGGGGCCTGCGCCAACGCCGCGGCCATCTGTACCAGCGCTGGGGTTACGACAAGCTGTTTTTGCCCAGCACGGGAGACTTCATCGGTTACTGGCGGCTGCGCGACTGGCTGAGGCTGCTGGACTTTGAGGTAGAGTCGGGGCGCTTCGGCTGCTACCGACCGGCGCTGACCAGCCAGGCCTGGCTGGACCGCTTCGAGTGGATGGACGCGGCAGGCGAGCGCTGGTGGCCGATTTTCGGTGCTGTGTACTTTCTCGCGGCGGTCAAGCGCGTGCGGGGCGTCCGGCTGCTGGAGCCCGCGTGGAAAACCCGCAAGGCGCCGGCCGCGGCGCCGGCGGCTGTGGCCAACAAGGAGCCGGCCGTCCGCTTGCGGCCGCCGGCCTGAGCTGATTTTTCTTTTTTCACCGCCGGGCATGGGCCCGGCGTTTTCGTTTTACAAAGCAAACACAACGCATGACCGATTTATCCACCAGCCCAGCAGCCATCCCCCAGCCCGTCGTGATCTACACCGACGGCGCATGCAAGGGTAATCCCGGGCCCGGCGGCTGGGGCGTTCTGCTGTCCCAGGGCGGCACCGAAAAGGAGCTGTTCGGCGGTGAACTCGGCACCACCAACAACCGCATGGAAATGATGGCCGTCATCGAGGCGCTGACGGCACTCAAGCGGCCCTGCAGCGTGACCCTGTACCTGGACAGCGAGTACGTGCGTAAAGGCATCACCGAGTGGATACACGGCTGGAAGGCCAGGGGCTGGCGCACGGCGGCCAAGGCACCCGTGAAGAACGTGGACCTGTGGCAGCGCCTGGATGCGCTGGTGAGCGGCAGCGGCCACAAGATCGACTGGCGCTGGGTCAAGGGCCATGCCGGCGATCCCGGCAACGAGCGCGCCGATGCGCTGGCCAACAAGGGCGTGGAACGCGCGCTGGGCCGCTTGTAACAGCGGCTTGGGCGGGCCTGGAGCGCCGCGGGAACATGTGCGCGAAAACAGGCACCAAGCAGGGACGGCCGGCGCACATCCCCGAGCCCGGGCACGCACCATAAGCGTACGTAGCATCCACGGCTTCGCGGCCGCGCCGGCCGATTGGTAAAGCCGTTGTAAAGCTACCGCGCTTGCCCCTGGCAGAGGACGGAAAAGGCTGCGCGCGCCATGGTGTCCTGCTACATTGGAACTTTGTATCTCTTTGTATAACAAGTTTTCCTCCCCATGGCATCAAAAGCACTCTACACAGCGGTCGCCGTCACGGGCATAGCGGTCGCATCGGGGGCCGCCTGGTGGCTCCAGAAACCCAAGGCGCCGGATGCTACCGGGGTTGCGCCTTCGGCTGCCGGCAGCGGTGGTGCCGGTGGCAATGGCGCCAATGCGGGAAAACCAGTCACGGTGGAAGCCGCCAGGGTGGAAATCGCCAGGCTGTCGGACGACACCCAGGCCGTGGGCAGCTTGCGTTCGCGCCGCGGCGTGGTCTTGCGGCCCGAGGTCAGCGGGCGCATCACCCAGCTCAATTTCACCGACGGCCAGCGTGTGCGCAAAGGCCAGGTGCTGGTGCAGTTCGACGACCAGCTGCCGCTGGCCCAGGTGCAGCAAAGCCAGGCCGAACTTTCCATCGCCCAGGCCAACCAGAAGCGCAACCAGGAGCTGGTGGCGCAAAATTTCATCAGCCAGCGTTCCCTCGATGAAAGCGCGGCCAACCTGCAGGTGGCCGAAGCCAAGCTGTCGCTGGCCAAGGCCACGGCGGCGCGCCTGAAAATCATCGCGCCTTTTGACGGCATTGCCGGCATACGCCTGGTCAACGTCGGCGACTACCTCAAGGACGGCGCGGACATCGTCAACATCGAGGACATTGAAGCGATTTTTGTCGATTTCCGCTTGCCCGAGCGCTTCCAGAACAAGGTCAGGCGCGGACAGACGGCGACGCTCGACATCGACGCCTTGCCCGGGCGCAAGTACAACGCGCAGATCCAGGCCATCGACCCTTTGATCGACGCCAACGGCMGCTCCATCGGCATTCGCGGCTGCATCGACAACCGCCAGCTGCAGCTGCGCCCCGGCATGTTCGCCCGCGTCAACGCGGTGTTCGGCGTGCGTGAAAACGCCCGGGTGATACCGGAGGAAGCGATTGTTCCGCAGGGCGGCCGGCAGTTCGTCATCAAGCTGCTGGAGGGCCCGAACGGGCAGACCCGAATCACCAAACGCGTGGAAGTCAAGGTCGGCCTGCGCAGCCCGGGCAAGGTCGAAATCCTCGAAGGCCTGGAACCCGGTGACGTCGTGGTCGCAACCGGCCAGCAGCGCGTGCAGCGCGATGGTACGGTGGTCAGCGTGGTGGACCTGGCCGCGAATGCCGCCAGCCGCGCGGGCAATGGAAAATCAGCCGCCGGCGCTTCTTCACCCGCATCGCCGGCGTCCCCCGCTTCACCGGCAACGGCCGCCCCCGCAGCTCCCGAGGCCGCCGCGCCGGTGAAGACTGCCGCGACCGCGGCGGCCCCCGCAGCCCAGCAAGCCCCCCTGGCCGGCCCCAATCCCTGCGGCGTGGTGGTGTCGGAGGCTCCCGGCGCACTGGTTCCGGTGCGCAGCGTGGCACCCGCCGAGCGCGGCCCGTCCGGCCCGCCGGCGCGCGACCCGGCCTGAGCGCCGACCGGCCAGAAGCTTTCACAGACACCTATGCAACTCGCTGAAGTCTCCATACGCCGTCCGGTCTTCGCCACCGTGCTGTCGCTGCTGATCGTGCTGATAGGGGCGGTCAGTTTCAACCGCCTCACGGTGCGCGAATACCCCAAGATCGACGAGCCGGTCGTGACCGTGAGCGTGCGCTATGTGGGCGCCTCCGCGGAAGTGATCGAATCCCAGGTGACCAAGCCTCTGGAAGACTCCATCGCCGGCATTGACGGGGTGGATGTCATCACCTCGATCAGCCGCGCCGACCAGGGCCAGATCAGCGTGCGTTTCCGCCTCGAAAAAGACGCCGATTCCGCCGCCGCCGAGGTGCGCGACCGCACCTCGCGTGTCCGCAACCGCCTGCCGCAAGCCATCGAGGAGCCGGTGATCGCCAAGGTCGAGGCCGACGCCTTCCCGGTGATACAGATCGCGTTTTCCAGCGAGTCGATGATGCCGCTGCAGATCAACGACCTGGTGAACCGCATCGTCAAGCCGCGCCTGCAGACCGTCACCGGCGTGGCCGACGTGCGCATCTTCGGCGAGCGCAAGTACGCGATGCGCGTCTGGCTGGACACCGACAAGCTCGCCTCTTACCGCCTCACCACGCAGGACGTCGAGGACGCCATCCGCCGCAGCAACCTGGAGTTGCCGGCCGGCCGCATCGAGTCGCAGCAGCGCGAATTCAGCGTGACCTCGCAGACCGACCTGGTCAGGCCCGCCCAGTTCAGCGACATCGTGGTCAAGAACGTCAACGGCTTTTCGGTCAAGGTGCGTGATGTGGCCCGGGTGGAAGAGGGCGCCGCCGACGAGCGCACGGCCGTCCGGCTCAATGGCCGCTCGGCCGTGGCGATCGGCGTGATCCGGCAGGCCACCGCCAATCCGCTGGATTTGTCCAAAGGCGTGCGCGAGGCCATTCCCAAGCTGAAGGCCGATTTGCCGCCCGACGTGCTGATCGACATCGCCAACGACAACTCGGTGTTCATCGACCGGTCCGTGAAGAACGTCTACCGCACCATCGCCGAGGCCATCATCCTGGTGGCGCTGGTGATTTTTGTGTTCCTGCGCACCATGCGCGCTTCCATCATTCCCATCATCACCATCCCGGTGAGCTTGATCGGCACCTTCGCGATGATGGCCCTGGCGGGTTTTACCGTGAACACGCTGACCTTGCTGGCGCTGGTGCTGGCCATCGGCCTGGTGGTGGACGACGCCATCGTGATGCTGGAGAACATCTTCCGCCACATCGAGGAGGGCATGGACCCGTTCTCGGCCGGCATCAAGGGCGCGCGCGAGATCGGCTTCGCGGTGGTCACCATGACGGCCACGCTGGTCGCCGTGTACGCGCCGCTGGCGTTCACGCCGGGCCGTACCGGGCGGCTGTTCGTGGAGTTCGCGCTGGCGCTGGCCGGCGCGGTGGTGGTGTCGGGCTTTGTCGCGCTCACGCTCACGCCCATGATGTGCACCCAGTTGCTCAAGCACAACCCCAAGCCGAATCGTTTTGACCGCTTCATGGAGCGGGTGTTGACGTCAATCTCCGACCGGTACGGCTCGGTGCTGCGATGGGTGGTCACCAAGCGCTGGGAACCTTCGGGCGACACCCCGGGCTGGGGCCAGAAGTTCAGGGCCTTTGCCTTCCAGGCGCGCTGGATTGTCATCGGTGTCATGGCGCTCAGCGCGCTGGCCATCGCGCTGGTTTTTCCCGGCATGAAGCGGGAGCTCTCTCCCATGGAGGACCGCGGGGTCATCCTGGCCAACGTCACCGCACCGGACGGCGCCACCCTGGACTACACCAACCGCTATGCCCAGGCCCTTGAAAAAATGGGCCAGCCGTTTCCCGAGTTCGACCGTATTTTCGGCAACGTCGGCAACCCCACGGTAGCTCAAGCCAGTGTGGTCTACCGCACCGTGGACTGGGACGAACGCAAGCGCTCGACCATGGACATGGCGCGCGAACTGCAGCCCAAATTCAATGCCCTGCCGGGTGTCAACGTCTTCACCATCACGCCGCCCTCGCTTGGCCAGGGCTTTCGCGACCGCCCGGTCAACTTCGTGATCCAGACCTCCGACAGCTACCAGAACCTCAATGCCGTCACGCGCCAGATGCAGGACGAGATCGCCAAGAACCCGGGCATCGTCTCGGTCGATGTCGACTTGCGCCTGAACAAGCCCGAGCTTCGCATTGAAGTCGAGCGCGACAAGGCTGCCGATCTCGGCGTGAGCGTCGAGGTGGTGGCAAAGGCGATCGAAACCCTGCTGGGCGGGCGCAACGTGACGCGCTACAAACGCGACGGCGAACAATACGACGTGATCGTGCAGACCCAGGCCAGCGGCCGCACCACGCCCGACGACATCGATCGTATTTATGTCCGTGGCCGCAACGATGCCATGATTCCGTTGTCGGCGCTGGTCAAGGTGCGTGAAAGCGTCTCGCCGCGCGAACTCAACCACTTCGGCCAGCGGCGCTCGGTGTCGTTTACCGCCAGCCTCTCGGGCGATTACTCGCTGGGCGAAGCGCTCAAGTTCATGGACCAGACCGCCGCCAAGGTGCTCAAGACCGGCTACAGCACCGACCTCAATGGCACCTCGCGCGAATTCCGCAACTCGCAGGGCGCGCTGGCCATTGTGTTTGTGCTGGCGCTGCTGTTTATTTTCCTGGTGCTGGCCGCGCAGTTTGAGAGCTTTATCGACCCGCTTGTGATCATGCTGTCGGTACCCTTGTCCATGCTGGGCGCCCTGTTGGCGCTGAAGTGGACGGGCGGCTCGCTCAATGTGTATTCCCAGATCGGGCTGATCACGCTGGTCGGCCTGATCACCAAGCACGGCATCCTGATTGTCGAGTTCACCAACCAGCTGCGCGGGCAGGGCATGGAGATGATAGACGCCGTGGTCAAGGCCTCGTCCCAGCGCCTGCGCCCCATCCTGATGACCACCGGCGCGATGGTGCTGGGGGCACTGCCGCTGGCCATGTCACACGGTGCCGGCGCCGAAAGCCGCACGCAGATCGGCTGGGTGATCGTGGGCGGCATGTCGCTGGGCAGTTTGCTGGCCGTCTTCGTGGTGCCCACGATGTACACCCTGTTTGCCCGCAAGGCCATTCCGGGCGCGAACAAAACCATTGCCAAAGAGCAGCCCGATGAACACCTTGAGCACCCGGAGTACGTGGCGAAATGACCAGAAGATGCCGCACACGCCGCACAGAGCTCCTGGCATGGTGATGAGAAAGCCGGTTTGACCGCACACCCTGCGGGCCGAATCCGTACCCTTGCTTCTTTCCTGATTCCATTCCTGCTGGCGGCCGGCCTGGCGGTTTCCGCGCGGGCGCAGGAGACGGCCGTCGCGGGGGCCTATGGCCTGCAGTTTTTCTGTTCGCCCTCCCAGCTTGCGCAACTCAGCCCCGACATGTTCCGGTATCTCCAGCGGCTCGGCATTCCGGCCCGGTTGGTTCAGGAGACCTTCGACAAGCCGCGAGGGACCATGACGTACTCCCTGCTGGGCTCAGGCGCTGCCGTGAGCACCCTGTTGCTGGCGCAGCGTCCGGAATTGGCCATCAAGGACGAGACGGTGCTGGTGCCTGTGAAAAACAACAAGACACGCAAGCTCAAGACCGTCTCGAAGAAAGAAATCCTGCTGGCCTTGCTGCACCCGGGCCGCTTGACCGAGTTCAGGGGAAAGGCCTGCGATGTGCAGGCCCTGGTCGACCACGTTGGCATCCGCCAGAACACGGTGATCTGGGCCGAGGTGCTGGAATGGGGCTGGCCCGAGGGCGGTCCTGCCAAGTGGAATTCCCGCTATTGGGTCAATGGCACGCCCAAACTCCGCACCCCTCTGCATCAAGCGCTCAACGACATGTTTTTTGAGCAGGGGAAGTACGAGATAGGCTGCTACGCCGCGACCAAGGTGGTGTTTGCCCAAGGTGCGCTGGATTACTTTCGCCGCGTCAAGGGGGACGCAGGCAGGGCACGCACCGTGGAGCGGCGATTGCTGGCCGACGGTGAGCCGCTGGTCGACCTGGAACCCGGCCGCATGTGGAGTTTTGAAGCTGATTTTGATCCGCTGGAGCTTGAACGGCCGGGCAAGGTCCTGCGCATGGTGGGCGGTGTTGCGGCCGGCAACTTTGTCCCGGGGGATTGGGCTTATTTCCTGAACACCGACCCGGGCACCAGCCAGAAGACGGGCTATGAAGGCTCCAACGCGATCTATCTGGGCGGCAACCGATTTGACGACTATTACAACGACAACCAGCATCACTACACCTACCAGGAAAAACTCGGTGAGGTTTATCAGTGGCGCCACGGTGTTTTCAGCCGGCAACGCGATGCCGAAAAAATACAGCCCCTGGCCGCGCAGGACTATGAACGCCTGAGCACCACGCCGGAAAACGGCGGCCTGCTGATGAGCTTTCGGGTGGTGCCCTATTTTTTCGGCTACGAAGACTTGCCCCCGCTACCGGAGCCGCGGAACGACTAGGGCCGCCGGCGCCGCGGCATTCGACTGGATCTACAGGACGCCGTCAAACATCAGCACATCAAGCTCGTCGCCGACTGCGACATTGCCCTGCGCGTGATGCAGCACGATCAGGCCATTGGCCTCGGCCATGGAGCGCAGCACGCCCGAGCCCTGGCTGCCGGTGGTCTTGACCTGTAAAGAGCCGTCGGGCGCTGTTGAAACCCAGCCGCGCTGGTATTCGGTGCGGCCGGCTTTTTTGCGTATCGCTTCCGTGCTGCGGGCCTTGAGCAGCGGCGGCGGCGCGGCGCTGACGCCCATCATCTGCAGCAGGGCGGGGCGTACAAAGGCTAAAAAAGTGACCATCACGGCAACCGGGTTGCCGGGCAGCCCGAACAGGATGGCGCCATTGGAGTTGCCGCCCTGGTTGCTGACGGGCGGGATGCGCCCCACGGCCATGGGGCGGCCGGGCCGCATGGCGATGCGCCAGAAGGCCACGTCGCCGAGTTTTTTCATCATGGCCTTGGTGAAGTCGGCCTCGCCGACGCTGACGCCACCCGAGGTGATGATGGCATCGGCCCGCGCGGCGGCCTCGGTGAAAGCGGCTTCGAGCAGGGCCGGGTCGTCGCGCACCACGCCCATGTCTATGACCTGGCAGCCCAGGCGGCTCAGCATGCCGAAGACGGTGTAGCGGTTGCTGTCGTAGACCGCGCCTTCGCGCGGCGCCTCGCCGAGCGAGAGGATTTCATCACCGGTGGAAAAGTAGGCCACGCGCAGCGGCCGCCAGACGGGCAGGGTGGCCAGGCCCAGGGAGGCCACCAGCCCCAGCCGGGCCGGCGTGAGGATTTCGCCCTGGCGCAGCGCCGGCAATCCCTGCGCCAGGTCTTCGCCGCGCAGGCGGCGGTTGTCGCCGGCGCGCAGCAGACCGGGCGGAATGCTGATGCGCGCACCCTCGCTGTCTTGCTGCGGTTTGACGAACTCTTGTGGCACCACAGTGTCCAGGCCGGGCGGCATGATGGCGCCGGTCATGATCTTCACGCACTGGCCGGGGTGGACGCTGCCCTGCCAGGCCTTGCCGGCTAGCGCCGTGCCGTCGGCCACCCGCAGCTCCAGCGCAGTGTCCGGGGCCAGCCGGCTGCCGTCAAAGGCGAAACCGTCCATGGCCGAGTTGTCGTGCGGCGGGACGTCAAAGGGCGAGACCACGTCCTCGGCCAGCACCCGGCCCAGGGCCTCGAACAGCGGCAGGCTGACGGCATCCTGGACGGGCGCCACCAGCCGGGAGAGGAAGTCGAGCACCTGGCCGGCCGACAGGGCTTGCGGGTCGTAGCCCTGGAGCTCCGCGGCGATCTGGTCCAGCGTCTTCACGGCAGGCGCGATTCGAGCTGGTGCAGCTCAGCCAGGGTGTTGGCGTTGAAGAAACCATGCGCATCGTCGCCGGGCCGGTCGAAGGGCACGGCCACGGTCTTGTGCTGTGCCGTCCACGCGTCTATCTTGCGGCCGCCCGCGTGCGTAAAGCACACCAGGCTTTCCAGCATGTGGGTGCCCATCAGGCAAAACACCGGCTGCGGCCTGAGCTGGCCGTCTTCCTCGGGCGCGGAGGCCAYGGCGAAGTCGGCGCCGTCACGCACATAAGCCTCGGCCAGGCGCTCCACCAGGTCGTCGGGAAAGAGGGGCGTGTCGCAGGGTACGGTCAGCAGGTAGGGCGTTTCGCAGCGCTCCAGGCCGGTGAGAAAGCCCGCCAGCGGCCCGGCGAATTCGCCCAGGCCGGTGCTGTCGGGCCAGACCGGCACACCGAAGGCCTCATAGGCGGCCAGGTTGCGGTTGGCGTTGACCATCACCTCGCCGACCTGCGGGGAGAGCCGCATCAGCGTGTGCAGGGCCAGCGGCACGCCGTTGAAATTCTGCAGGCCCTTGTCGACGCCGCCCATACGCGAGCCGCGCCCGCCGGCCAGGATCAGGCCGGTGATGGCTTCGGCGTGCAGTGTCGTGTTGTGGCTGTTGCTGGTCACGTTATCCGCCTATGTAGCTCATCTCGACCCGCTTGCCGCTGCTGTCGGGCATGCTGGTATCCGCGGGCAGCGCGGCGCGCAGCTCTGAATAGTGGTCGTCTCGGCCTTGCCAGATGTGGGCCACGGCCGCGGCGATCTGCTCGTCGGCATAGCCGCCGCGCAGCAGGGCGCGCAAATCCTGCCCCTGGCTGGCGAACAGGCATAAAAACAGCTTGCCCTCGGTGGACAGCCGCGCCCGGTTGCAGTCGCCGCAAAAAGCCTGGGTCACGCTGCTGATTACGCCGATCTCGCCCGCGCCGTCGGCGTAGCGCCAGCGCTCGGCGGTCTCGCCGGTGTAGTTGGGGTCGATGGCGGTGAGCGGGAACTCGGCGTTCAGTCGCTCCACCACCTGCGCCGAGGGCAACACCTCGTCCATGCGCCAGCCGTTGGTGGCGCCCACGTCCATGTATTCGATAAAACGCAGCACCGCACCGGTGTGGCGGAAGTGCCGGGCCATGGGCAGGATTTCCGCATCGTTGGTGCCGCGCTTGACGACCATGTTGACCTTGAGCGGCGCCAGGCCGACTTTTTGCGCGACTTCGATGCCCTTGAGCACGTCGGCCACCGGGAAGTCCACGTCGTTCATGCGGCGGAAAGTGGCGTCGTCCAGCGCGTCCAGGCTCACGGTGACGCGTTGCAGGCCGGCATCTTTGAGCGACTGGGCTTTTTTGGCGAGCAGCGAGGCGTTGGTGGTGAGGGTGATGTCCAGCGGCTTGCCCTGCGGCGTCTGCAGCTTCGCCAGCATTTCGACCAGCACCTCGAGGTGTTTGCGCAGCAGCGGCTCGCCGCCGGTGAGGCGGATTTTCTCGACGCCGTGCGCCACGAACACCTTGGCCAGGCGGGTGATTTCCTCAAAGCTCAGCAGCGAGGTCTGCGGCAGGAAGGCGTAGTCCTTGTCGAATACCTCGCGCGGCATGCAGTAGCTGCAGCGGAAATTGCAGCGGTCGGTCACGCTGATGCGCAAGTCCCGCAGCGGCCGGCCCCGCGTGTCGCTCAACAGGCCGGTGGGCGCCGCCAGCCGGGCAGGGATGTGCGGCACGCGGCTTGCGTAGCGGATGTCTGCCAGCGGAATGATTTTTTCGGTCGTCATCGTGAGGGGCCCAAGGGGAGAATTTACTCCATTGGCCCGTCTCGGACGCTAAAACGAGGCCTTATCCCCAAAGAGAGATTGACTCTCCCCCTTTCAGGCTCACTTCGTGTAGCCTGCTCCCCCCTCGGGGGGGCGGCGCTTGCGGCCCGGCAAAGCCGGTTCCGCGGCCCCTGCTGATGGGGGAGCCCCATGCCAGAGCACGGTGATTCCTACACACAACGGGCGCCATCTACTTCGATGCACACGCCGCTGATGAAGTCCGCCTCGTCGCTGGCCAGGTAAAGCGCCGCATTGGCGACGTCCAGTGCAGTCGAAAAGCGACCCAGCGGGATGCTGGCGCGAAAGCGTGCCTTGCGCTCTTCGTCCAGCGGGCCACCGGCGAAATCGGCGGAAAGGCCGGTGTCGGGGTTGAACACCGGGTTGATGCAGTTGACGCGTATGTTGTCAGGCCCCAGCTCGGCCGCCAGTGATTTGGAGGTGGTGATGACGGCCCCCTTGGAACCGTTGTACCAGGTCAGGCCCGGACGCGGGCGCACGCCGGCCGTGGAGGCGATGTTGATGAAGCTGCCGCCGCCCAGGCTGCGGAACACCGGCGTGGCGTGGATGGTGGCCAGGTAAATGCTTTTGACGTTGATGGCATAGCACTTGTCGAAGTCGTCCTCGCTGACGTCGAGCGCGGGCTGGTTGCGGTGCGTCCAGCCGGCGTTGCTGACCATCACGTCGAGCCGGCCGTAGCGCTGCACGGCGGCATCGACCAGCGCCTTGACCTCGGCGGATTTCGTCACGTCGGCGGCAAAGAAGGATGCCGTGCCGCCGGCCTTGACGATGGCGGCCACCACTTTTTCGCCCAGGGCGACATTGATGTCGTTGACGATGACCTTGGCGCCCTCGGCCGCCAGTCGCCGGGCGATGCCTTCACCGATACCGCCACCGGAGCCGGTCACGATGATGGATTTGTCTTTGACCCGCATGGGTTTGTCTCCAGGTGTTTTGATTTAGTAACTGATACGTGAGCTTATTACATCCCGGCCCTGGGGCCGTACCGGGAGGGAGGCCGGGTGGGGCACTCAGCCGTGGCGCACCGCCACAGTCTTCAGCGTCGTGAAGCCGTACAGGGCCTCGAAGCCCTTTTCGCGTCCGTAGCCCGAGGACTTCACGCCGCCGAAGGGCAGCTCCACGCCGCCGCCGGCGCCGTAGTTGTTGATGAAAACCTGGCCGCTCTTGACTCTTTTGGCGATGCGGAATTGGCGCGCGCCGTCGCGTGTCCAGATGCCGGTGACCAGGCCGAACTGGGTGGCGTTGGCGAGTTCCACGGCGTGGTTTTCGTCCTTGAAGCTCATGGCGCACAGCACCGGGCCGAAGACTTCCTCCTGCGCCAGCCGGTGCGTGGCCGGCACGTCGCGCAGCAGGGTGGGGGCCTGGTAAAACCCGGTCTCGGGCGCTTCGTCGACGATCTGGCCCTGGGCCACCATGGCGATGTTGGCGACGTGCGCGTCGCTCAGGAAATCCCAGACGCGCTGCTGCTGGCTTTGGCGGATCAGCGGGCCCACGTCCAGGTCCATCGCGGCGGGGCCGACGCGCAGGTTTTCAAAGGCATGGCCCAGGCGCTGCAGCAGCGGCTCGTAAATCGCCTGCTCCACCAGCAGGCGGGAACCTGCCGAGCAGGTCTGCCCGGCGTTTTGCACGATGGCATTGATGATGGCGGGAATCGCGGCGTCGAGGTCGGCGTCGGCAAAGACGATCTGCGGGCTTTTGCCGCCCAGCTCCAGCGTGACGGGGCAGTGGCGCTCGGCCGCCACCTGCTGGATCAGTGTGCCCACGGCCGGGCTGCCGGTGAAGCTGATGTGGTCTATGCCTTTGTGGCGTGCCAGCGCGTCGCCCACTTCATGGCCGTAGCCGGTCACGATGTTGATGGCGCCGGCCGGAAAGCCGACCTCGGCGGCGAGCTGCGCCACGCGGATCAGGGAAAGGCAGGCGTCCTCGGCCGGCTTGACCACGCAGACATTGCCCGCGGCCAGCGCGCCGCCCACGCTGCGGCCGAAGATCTGCATCGGGTAGTTCCAGGGGATCACATGGCCGGTGACGCCGTGCGGCTCGCGCCAGGTCATCACGCTGTAGCCGTCCAGGTAGGGAATCGTGTCGCCGTGCAGCTTGTCGCAGGCGCCGGCATAAAACTCAAAATAGCGCGCCAGGGCCGCCGCGTCGGCGCGCGCCTGTTTGGTCGGCTTGCCGCAATCGCGCTGCTCTAGCTGGGCCAGTTCCTCGGCGTGTTCGGCCACCTTGGCCGACAGGCGCATCAGCAGGCGCCCGCGCTCGGCGGCGTTGAAGCGGCTCCACACCAGTTCCAGGCATTCGCGCGCGCTGCGCACGGCGGTGTCGATGTCGTGGGCGTTGCTGCGCTGGATTTCGTCGAACACCTGGCCGTCGGACGGGTCGATGACGGGGATGGTCTTGCCTGAGACGGAGGGGAGGGAGGCGTTGGCGATGTAATTGAGCTGCATCGCCTGATTTTGCTTGAAACCGGCCGCGCGGGCGCCGGCCGAGGCCTTCGCGGCCGGCCGAAGGTAACGGTTAAAAAAAGCGTGTGTTTTTCACGTCTTGGCGTGGTGCGCGGACGCCTCGTTTACAACATTTTTGCTGTGGGGAAATGGGCTTTTCTGTAGGATTGAACCTACACACGCACCTCGCCAATTCCTACAAACGGGAACGGTGCCCACATTGCGCCCCGCGGGCGCAAACCGCGGCCGCAGCCGGCAACTGCGGGCCGCAATCTGGACTCATATTGCGATGACCGATCCCACCTCATGCGCGACCGATGCCGCTCCCGCCGGCGATGCACCCACCGCCGGCTCCGGCGTGCAAGCCTGGCTGAAAGCCCTGGCGGCCCGCCTGCGCGACTGGCTGGCAATCCAGACCTTGGGCATGAAGCTGGCCGTGCTGGGTGTTGCCCTGATGATTCCCGCCAGCGGCTACTACGCCTGGTCCACCCTGGAACGCCAGGAGAAGCTGAGCCTGGAGGTCAAGGCGATGACGGCGGCGGGGCAAGGCGCCGAGGCGGCCTGGGCTTACAACACCACGTTGCCGGTGGTCTTCGGAAGCGGCTCGGTGCTGAGTTTTCTCGAGACCCACCCGGTCGCGCGCATCACCATCATTTACCGCCCGATTCTCTGGACTGTTTCCGAGCGCTTTGTGCTGGTCGAGTCGGAGGGCCGGCAGTACGCCTACTACCCCTCGGACATGGAGACCAAGATACTGGCCGACAAAGCCGTGACGGCGCCCTGGGGCGGCAAGCTGGCTTTTGTGCCGCAAGCCGCGCTTGACGGCGCCAGCAAGGACATGCTGGCACGCCTCGAGCAGCGTTTCGGCGAGGCGCGCCCGCAATCCGAACAGGACGCCTGGAAAGGCGGCGCCAGCGCGCTGGTGTCCGCCGCGCTGACCGTGGGCCTGTTGGCCTTCCTGTGGTTCCAGGTGGGCGGGCAGCGCAAGTCCCTCAAGTTCATTTCCCCGCAGCAAATCAGCGGCGACCTGGAGGACCTGGTCGGCATGGACGACATCAAGGCCGAGGTCGCGCAGATCCGCGACCAGTACGAACGCCGCCTTGAATATGCGGCGTATGGCGTGAACAAGCCCTTCAACGTGATGTTCAGCGGCCCGGCGGGTACCGGCAAGACCAAGCTGGCCAGCTACCTGGCCAAGGAGCTGAACCTGCCGATTCTTTTCCATTCAGCCGCCAACCTGGAGACCGGCTATGTCGCCGGCGGCTCCAACACCTTGTCGCGCATCCTGGCGTTAGCCACCCGGCGCAAGCGCTGCATCGTGTTCCTCGACGAGGCGCAAGACCTTTTCATGCGGCGCGGCGGCAACCGGAAATACGACGACGACACGCAGAACATGCTGCTGGCCATCCTGGACGGCGTGCGGACCAAGTCGGATGCCGAAATCATCTGGATCGTGGCGTCCAATTTCAATTCGGCCAACCTGCAGATGGACGAGGCCATGCTGCGCCGCTTCCAGATGAAGGTCGATTTCCGCATGCCCAACCAGCAGGAGCGCCTGGCCATCACAGGCCACTACCTGCGCCAGCGCGCGGAAAAAGTGCTGCCGGACATGGACCTGCGCCATTTTGTCGAGCTGACGGAAGGCTGCAGCCCGGCCGACCTTGAGACCATGGTCAACCAGGCCGGCATCATCGCGGTGCAGTCGGGCCAGATGATAGGCGCGCACACCCTGATGCAGGCCGCCGAGCGCGTGCTGGTGGGCAACGTCAACGACAACACCACCAAGGAACGCGAGCGGGACCGGCGCATCATCGCCGTGCACGAGTGGGGCCACTTCCTGATGGACTTTCACCACCAGCGCAAGCTGGCAGGCGGCAACTGGGATGCCCTGCAAGCCGACATGAACACCATCAAAATTTCACTCAAAGCCAATCCGCGCAACAACGCGCTGGGCTTTGTGCTGCACAAACAGGACAGCAATCTCCTCAAGACCAAAGGCGACATGGAGCATGAAGTGCGCGTGCTGCTGGGCGGCATGGCCAATGAAGAGCTTTTCTTCGGAGAGGACGGCACCACGGGCGGCGCCCACAACGACATCACGCGCGTGACCCGGCTGTTGCACCATGCGGTGGCGGAAATGGGCATGTACCGCAAGACCCGGCTGAACTATGCAGCGCTCGTCAAGGACGGCGGCACGGCCCCGCCGGACGAGGAAACGCGCAGCATCATGGAGGCCCAGAGCGAGCGGCTTTTCAGCGAAACCAAGGCTGTCCTGGCGCAATACACCGGCCTGACGGAGCACCTGACCGGGTGCCTGATGCGATCCGGTGAGATGACGCTCAGCGAAGCGCTGAGCGAGATTCGCCGCTTCGAATTCCTCGCGGCGCCGGCGTTGCTGGAGGTTGGGCAAGGGGCGGGCCAACTGATGCCGGCTTGACCGGCTGGCGGCCACGCCGCTGCAGCCTTGCTGTGTGCCTACAAAGAAAAAGCCCTGCAGTGCAGGGCTTTTTGCTTGGGGCCGTAGCCGCTTTATCCGGCTAGCGGGAAGCGGGTGCCGCCGGCGTTGGCGTGGCAGCTGCGGCGGGCGCTTGCGTGGGCGCCGGGGCCGGCATGGCCGGCGCCGTGGGAGTGGCGGCCGGTGCGCTCACGGCGGCGGGTTCGGCCATGGGAGCGCTGGGTGCTGCTTGGGCGGGACCGCCGTGGAACTTCATCACCAGCGGGACGATCARCAGCGCCACGATGTTGATGATCTTGATCAGCGGRTTCACGGCCGGGCCGGCGGTGTCCTTGTAGGGGTCGCCCACGGTGTCGCCGGTCACGGCGGCCTTGTGCGTCTCCGAGCCCTTGCCGCCGTGGTTGCCGTCTTCGATGTACTTCTTGGCGTTGTCCCAGGCGCCGCCGCCGGTGCACATGGAGATCGCGACGAAGAGGCCGGTCACGATGGTGCCCATCAGCAGGCCGCCCAGGGCTTGCGGGCGGGC